>NZ_CM000745.1:230971-316462 GCF_000161455.1 Bacillus pseudomycoides DSM 12442 | reverse complement strand
AGANACTTTTTTTTTAATGAATAATTTTACTTCCTTTTGCATTCTCAACAAATTTCTCACTCGACTTGTTAATCGGTGTTTTCAGTACCAATGCAAGTACAAGCATGATTACCACAAAGACACTTAACACGAGAAGATCTCTTATCACAATATCCCAAAGCATTCCGCCCACTGTTTCACGAATCACGCTAATTGCATATGTGAACGGTAAGAACGGATATATCGATTGGAAGAATTTTGGAAGCATTTGAATTGGGAATGTTCCGCCTGATCCAGCTACTTGTAGTACGAGTAAAATGATTGCCATCGATTTCCCAATGTTTCCGAAAACAGAAACGAGTGAATACACGATACAAACAAAGACTCCACCAATGAATAAACTGAATAGAACAAACCAAAACTTATCAACTACATACGTACCAAGTAAGAAAATATCTCCCATCGATACGATAAACGCCTGTGCAAGACCTATCGTTAAGAATGTTAAAAAGCGTCCGAAGTAAATCTCATGACTCTTATAATTTGCCCCTGGCTCATGTACTTCTACTGTTAATAATGAAACCATTAAAAGTGCCCCTACCCATAATGCAAGCACTGTATAGAATGGTGACATCCCCGAACCGTAGTTTGGCATCGCAAATAATTTATTTTCTTTTAATTTTACTGGATTTGCAAAGTAATCACTTTGCTGTTCAACATCATTTTTCAATAACTTGATGATATCTTTTATATCTTCTTCCGATTCAAATTTACGAATTTTATCTGCTAATTCTTTAATCTTTTTCTCAGTAGCCGGCATTTCTGCTTTAATATCTTCAACTTTCTTCGTACCTTCTACTAAGCCTTTTGATGAATCTTCAAGCAGTTTTTTAACATCTGGAAGCTTTTTATCTGCGTCGTTTAAAAGCTTAGATGTATTTTTTGACATCTCTTTTGTACGTGCGATTGCTGCGTTAAAGCTTGGAACGATTTCTGAATCGTATCTTGCTAAGAAATCATCCAATTGTGCTGAACCGTTTTTCGATGCTTCATTAATGCTTTCAATTACATCTTTTGTAGGCTGTTGCCCATTATTAATGAGTGTGATTGCTTTATTCGTTGCATCACTACCCTTTTGCATGATATCTTTCGCTTTATTTAATTTTGCAATTCCGTTATCAAGATTTTTATCACTGTTTACATCAGCTAAAACCTTATTTGCACTCTCTAAAACAGGAATCATATCATCAATCATGCTAATACCTGCTTGGAATTGGCCATTTACACTATTTAAAGCGACTTTTGTTGAATCTAAACCGTTAATACCTTTATTTTGCAGGTCTTCCATTGCTTTTTGAGCATCAGATTTAGCATTCTCAATACCATCTCTTACTTTATTATATTCAGTCTTTGCTTTCTCATAATCCTCATTTATCTTGTTTTCTGTTTGTTCTTTAAACTGAACTGCTTTTTTGTAATCTGCTACAAACGTTTCATTATAATCTTTTTCAGCTTGATTAATTAAATCATTTGTTGCATTTAATTTTTGATTAACAGCATCTCTCACATCTTGTTTTACTTCTTGACCTGTACTAATTAACTCTCCAACATGTTTAATTCTATTATCTACATCCTGCAGAGATTGTTTAAGAATAGTTAAATGCTCACCCCTATCTCCAAAGACTTTTTGACCAGAATCCGTTGATGCATTCTTTTGAAGTTCAGTAAAGAAATCAATTAAATACGATACATCACTTATTCGTCCTTCGATATGTTTAGAAGCATCAGCTACATTTTTCTGGGCTACAGATGGATCAACATCTTTATTCTGCAATCCATTCATAACACCTTGTGCATATGCAGTTCCTGTACGAGCTGAGTTCAACACAGTGTTCACAGTTTGATTAATGTTTCTCGCAATATTTTTATATCCTTCATCATTAAACTGTGGAAGTCCAGAAAGTGATGGAAATTCAGGCAGTGGAGGTATCTTAGATATATCAGGAAGGTTCAAATCGACTCCTGGATTCATTAAGAAATTAGTAAAGGCTGTTGCCTTATCCATGCCATCTTTCACCACAGTTAAGTCGTTCCGTATCGCTCCAGGAGCATCTTTTAATCTTTGGTCATTGTTTGCAAAGAACTTATCTAAGTTCCCCAGCGTTTCCTGTCCATCATTAATCACACTTTCCACAACCGGTAAATCCTCTTGTGCAACTTTCACAAGATCTTGTGCTCTAGTCGCATCATCTAATGCTGTATTCACAAGTGTATACATTTCCGGGAACTGTGCTTCTAGCTTAAACACAAGATCTTTTACTTTTTCAATACTTGGTAAGTTTGTTTCTAAATCGATTCCAAGGTCATTGAAGATTTCAAAGATCTCACCGTTTGCTGTTTTAACGAAGTTTTTACTGATTTCTTCTGTTATACCTGATGCACCTTTCGCTGTAATTTTCGGTGCAATGGCATTGACCTTTTCATTCACAAAATAATCAAGTTCTGGCTTTTGCGGATTATCGCTAATTACCGTCGCAATTTTTTCAGAGAAATCTTTCGGGATCGTAATACTTGCATAATAATCCCCGTGTTCTACTCCATAAATTGCTTGCTTTTCATCAACGAATTTCCATCCCATATTTTTATTCTTTTTGAGCGAATCTACAATTTCATTCCCGATGTTAATATCTTTTCCCCGTAAATTTGATCCAGCATCTTGGTTGGAAACTGCAATTGGAACATCTTTCGTGTTCCCATATGGATCCCAGGAAGCTTTAATGTTAAACCATGCATATAACGATGGCAAAATCATAAGTCCTAATACAATTACAATCGCAGCCCAATGTTTGGCTACATTCCGTAAGTCTGTCGTATAAATACGCCATATCTGTTTCATATAAGCTATCACCTAATTATATATTTTTCCTTCTTTAGAAAATGATGCATGCATTTTGCAATTATATCATTTTCCTCATCGTGGATTAAACGAAAATGTACTATTTTTTCCAAACGAAACACTTCACTTACTTCATTATATAACGAAGTCGATAAAGTATTCATACAAAATGACCAAATCGGTTTTACATTCAGTAATAACAAATATATAGGAAATGTCATAAAAAATACAAGTATTTTATCTTGGAAATACTTGTATTCACAAAAAAAATCCTCATAGCGCTTACATTGCTATGAGGATTTCTTCTATTATTATATATCCAATTGAACTTCTACTCCGAAATGATCTGAAATAATATTTCGATTTATACCATTGAAAATGACCTTTGAAGAAATAACTGTTTTTGGTTTGTTACTTAAAATAAGATCAATTCGTAAATTTTGCTTATTTTCATCCCAACCAGCAATTTTTCCTTGTACAGTTGTTCCTTCATCTTTTTTAAAAGCTAGTTCATATGTGTCATAAAGCCCTTTTTGCATGAGATAATCGTATCCTTCTCCTTGTAAACGAGCATTATTATTAAAATCGCCCATTAAAATTGAAAGTTCGTTTTCATTCACATGCTGCGTTAAACAATCCACTTGGCCTTGAAACGTTTCTTCCTCATCATTCCACCACCCAAGGTGACATGAATAAAACGTCATATTCTTTCCTTTATAAGAAACTGTTGCACTTACAATTTTACGTGCTTTCCAATAAGAAGTATCCTTACTTTCTGATACAAAGAAAGAATCTTGTTTCACAATAGGATGTTTCGTTATGATAGCTGAACCTTCTTCATATATGTCATAACCAATATGCGAGTAATCCCAAACAATATTGTAATTTCCTGAACCCAACTTCTCAAGCTCTGCAAGTAATACAAGGCCAAAGTTATCCTTTTTCTTATTACCGCATACATTTTGAGCTTTTATAGACTGACTAACCTCTTGCAAGGCAATAACATCGTAACCTTCCTCTTGAATCGTTTTAGCAAGATGTCTTATTTTTTCTATTTGATTCTCTTCTTGCCAAGAGTGGCAGTTTAAAGTGAGTAATTTCATTTATTATGCACCTAACATATCTTGGATGTCTGATTTCAACACATCAGCTTTCGGACCATATACTGCTTGAACACCTTTGTCTTTTACAATGAGACCTAAAGCACCGTTTTGCTTCCATTGTGCCTCTGGTGCAACAGCTTCTAAATTTTTCACTGTTACACGTAAACGTGTCATACAAGCATCTACATCCGCAATATTATCTTTTCCACCTAAAAGTTCAATAACCTTTGTTGCTAATGAACCCTCTTTTACATTCGTTGTGCCTTCTTCTGATTCATCTTCATTATCAATATAGTTCCCTGCACGACCTGGCGTTGGTAAATTGAATTTTTTAATTAAGAAATTGAATAATGTAAAGTTTAAACCGAAGAATACCGCTGACACAACAACAAAGTTAATTAAATCTCTTGTTAACCCCGCATTTATCATCATTGGTGTACGTGTAATTAACTCAATAAATCCAAATGCATGAACACGTAAGTTAATTAAATCCGCTAATGCAAATGCAAGTCCTGTTGTAATCGCGTATACAATATATAATACTGGTGCAATAAACATGAACATGAATTCAATTGGTTCCGTTACACCTGTTAAAAATACTGCTAATGCTGCAGATAAGAACATTGGTTTATATTTTGCACGTTTATCTTTATCGACATTACGGAACATCGCAAATGCAATACCAATTAATGATGCAGTTGAACCAATAACTTGCCCAACTTTGAAACGAGCTGGAACAACATTATTTAATAAATCGTTATATGCTTTTGTATCCCCATTCGCTAACAAGTTATTTAAATCAGTAATCC
The DNA here is from genome assembly GCF_000161455.1 of Bacillus pseudomycoides DSM 12442. Lineage (GTDB taxonomy): Bacteria > Bacillota > Bacilli > Bacillales > Bacillaceae_G > Bacillus_A > Bacillus_A pseudomycoides. The sequence continues at coordinate 311,675 of NZ_CM000745.1, read as the reverse complement.
ATGCAAGCCATAATGGGTCTTGTCCCGCAACAACCTGACCAACTTTTGCTCCAGTTAACATCGTGTATGTTCCACCAAGCTCCGTATAGTTCATAGGAATCGTTAACATATGATGTAATCCGAACGGTAATAGTAAACGCTCTAATGTCCCGTATACAAATGGTGCAACAATTGGTGCACTATCTTTAGATGCTGCGATCCAGCGACCAAACTCATTTAATCCGCTTTGGATAAATGGCCATAAAAGTGATAAAGCAATCGCAGTAACTGTAGACCATACAATTACAACAAATGGTACAAATCGTTTTCCGTTAAAGAACGCTAATGCTTGTGGTAATTTATTATAGTTATAGTATTTATTATATAAGGTAGCTCCTAAGAACCCTGTAATAATCCCTACGAATACTCCCATGTTCAATGCTGGTGCACCAAGTACAGAAGTGAAATAATCCTTTACAAGTAAATCTCCTGCTAATAATGAAGAAACTTTCGCTTTTGAATCCGTTAACATTTCAGCGTTAACACCAAATATAGCTCCCGTAATTCGGTTCGTTAAGACGAATGCTAACAGTGCTGCGAATGCACCACCTGCCCGGTCTTTCGCCCAAGACCCCCCAATTGCTACTGCAAATAAAATATGCAAGTTTGTAATAATTGCCCAACCGATGTCTTCCATTACTCTAGCAATTGTATGTACTGCATTTACATCCCCAGCAGACATACCAATTAGCTTACCGATGGAAATCATTAAGCCAGCAGCTGGCATAACAGCTACAACAACTAGCAATGCTTTCCCGAACTTCTGCCAAAAATCAAAAGACGTAATTTTCATCTGTTTTTTCCTCCTCTTTATTTATAAAATCCCTAATAATATAGATAATAATTTCTTTTTGCTTACGAAAACGATACCTTTTTTAACGCAAACGTTTTCATAAATCTATTTTAATAAAAGCGTTTTCATATTGCAATATAAATTTATTATTTTTCATAAAAAAAGATGCTACGAGAGCATCTTTTTTTATTAAGAAATACGATAAACCCTTGTTTCATAAGGTTTTAAAGTAATTGTAGTACATTTATTATGTTCCGCTACTTCATAGTTATTTAAAAGCAAACGTTTGCGTTCTAAAGAGAATGTATCCTCATTATACACAGCATTTTCTTTAGATATATTACTAATCACAACAACTTTTGCATCATTTAACGTACGCGTATACGCATAAACCTGCGGATCATTCTCTAAAATCAAATCATATGTGCCATAATTAAATACATCATGCTCTTTTTTTAGTGCAATCATCTTTTTATAGAAATTAAAAATAGAACTAGCCTCTACTTGCTGCTTTTGAACATTAATTTCTTTATAATTTGGATTCATTCCAAACCACGGTTTCCCTGTTGTAAAACCAGCGTTTTCTTCATCATTCCATTGCATTGGTGTACGTGAATTATCACGACAAGATGCCCAAATAATTTCCATCATTTCTTGATGTGATACGCCTTCTGCAATTTTCTCGCGATATAAATTCTTAATTGCTACGTCATCATAATCTTCAATATTTCGGAATTGAACATTTGTCATACCAATTTCTTGTCCTTGATAAATAAACGGTGTTCCGTGCATAAAGAAGTACATTGCTCCTAAAGCTGTTGCACTTTCACGCCAATACTGTTTATCATCTCCCCACGTAGAAACAATCCGTGGTTTATCATGATTTTCAATATACAACGCATTCCATCCCTTATTTTCTAAACCTTTTTGCCACTTCGTTAACACCTTTTTCAGTTCCACAACATCAAGTTCCTTTTTCTTTTCTGCATCCCATAAACTTAAATGCTCAAACTGAAATACCATATTAAATTTACCGTTTTCTTCTCCAACCCACAGATCAGCATCTTCAACTTTGACACCATTGGCTTCTCCAACAGTCATAATATCGTATTTTGAAAATGTATTCTCCTTCAACTCTTCTAAAAGTGGTTGAATTCCATTTACATTCATATGTTTATCAAAAGAAGGCACATACTTTAATCCTTTTGGATTTGGCATGTCTTTTAGGCCTTCTTCTTTTTTGATATGACTGATTGCATCTACACGGAAACCATCAATTCCTTTATTTAGCCACCAGTTTACAGTATCATATAAAACTTCACGGACCTGTGCATTCTCCCAGTTTAAATCTGGTTGTTTACGTGAGAATATGTGTAAGAAATATTGATCTGTTACTTCATCATATTCCCAAGCAGAACCGCTAAAGATACTTTCCCAATTATTTGGCTCTTCTCCATCCTTACCATCGCGCCAAATATACCAATCACGTTTTGGATTATCTTTAGACGAACGCGATTCAATAAACCAAGGATGTTCATCACTCGTGTGATTAATAACTAAATCAATAATGAGCTTCATACCACGTTTATGCACTTCATCTAGTAATTCATCAAAATCAGCCATTGTACCAAATTCATCCATAATGTCTTGATAGTCACTAATATCATAACCATTATCATCATTCGGTGATTTATACATTGGACAAATCCAAATTACATCGATACCTAAATCCTTTAAATAATCAAGTTTTGTAATAATACCTTGTAAATCTCCAATACCATCACCATTGGAATCCATAAAGCTACGTGGATAAATTTGATAAGCGACAGCTTCTTTCCACCATGTTTTATTCATAATAATTCTCTCCTTTTGCATCCATCTTAAAAATTTATGCAAACGTTTTCGTAACACTATCATAACAAAATATAGAGAGTTTGCAATGAGAAATTTCATCTTATTACTAAATATCTACTTTTCTTTAAGAAACAATACTCCATTTCATTAACCTTACATATTTTTATGGTGTACATACTTGGTGGGAATTTCTCACTCCCCTTTATCATTAATAAAGTGAAACTTTAATCAGTGGGGGATTCTTCATCCCCCACTGATTATTAGCCCTCACCAATCGGGCTTTTACGGACAGTTGGTTCCCTGAATTTTGATGTATGGGTCTTAATTACAAATAAAAAATCATCCAATTTATGCCCGATTATTCGCAACATTTTGGATGACTAAAGTTTACTTTTCTTTTTCATTTCTAATTCTTTCTCCTAATAACAAACCTCATTTTCATAAACTAATTATCTGTCTTATGATTTTTATTTAATGACCGCAATTTAATATTTGGTGCTTTATTTTTCACTACGACGTCATCATAAACAACTGGAACTTGAAACTCAAATTGCTTTGTTTCATGTCGCTGTAGGTAAATAGGTGTTGGTACCTGATAACTCTTTAATTTTTGATTTGCATCTTGATATAAAACAAGTTGTAATGCTTGTGAATGATTGCGATAATTTTTTAAAGTGACGACGCAATTTTGTTCAAAATTATCCCCCTTTTTCTCCATCGTACATTGGCTATCCTCTTTTTTGTATTCAATTGCCTCTAGTCCTTTTTTCCCTGTGTAATGCCATGTTTTATCAAGAGTTTGAAGTATTTCATTTAAAGTAAATGGCATTATGATAATCAAGACACTCATACACACTACTTTTATGTTATTTAGCTTTTTTAACCAATTAGAATCCTTCTTTTCTAACCACTTTATAAGAAATAGAAAAGAAATTGCTTGTAATGCAAAAGAACAAATCCAGATATTCGAAATCTTATACCCCATATAAATATATGTATCTACTGGAATCCCGTATGCGTGAAATAATTTTTCTCCAATTAATTCATTATCATTTGGCATTTTTATTAATAGTAATACTCCGACACTGTAAAAAATGGCTACTAATCGATCATATTCAATCCGAATCATTCTTTCTCCCTTCTCCTTTGTTTTTTATTATCGATTTTAGCTAACATTATCGGAATATACAATCTTTTTATAGGGAATAACATAAAAAAGTTCCTTATAAATATATAAAGAACTCTATTAATATACAATATGAAGTTTTCACATCGAAATTTCCTCAAAGTACGTTGGATTATGTATAGTAATTTTTTTACCTAGAACCGTAACAATACTATCATTTTTCAATTGTTTTAATACACCGCTAACAGTCTCTCGAGATGTTCCAGATATCTTTGAAATTTCAATTGTTGTAAGTGGACATGCGATTACAATTTCCTCACCATCTTGTTCTCCTAAATCATTCATTAAATAATTTAATGTCTGGATAACACGATCTTGTGCATTTGGGATTGTAATATTTTGCACCCGATTTTCGTTAATTTTTAATATAGAGGATAACTGCTGAACAACGTACATTAGCTGTGTCCGACTTGCTTTTACCATATCTTCAAAAATCACTGTAGGAATATAGTAAACATCCACATCTGTCATTGCCTCCGCTGTATAATTATATGCATTGTCTGTAAACATACCACCATAAGGAAAAATAGAAAGTCGCTTTACATAGTCTTCATATAATAAATTCCCGTTTTGATTTACTCGCTCTAACTTTACAAAACCATCTAGCATAAAATAAATTCTTTCTCTTGAATCACCTTCTAAAAATAAAAACTGACCTTTCTTATAAGTTCGCCAATAAACAAACTCTGATAGGCTTTTTAATTTTGTATCTGTTACATGAGAAAATAATTCAAACTGCTTCAAGTCTTTAACTACGTTCCGTCTGTTCATAAAATTCCTTCTCTCTTGCTATATATCGGAGTGAAACATCGAGAAAGCGTATTCAATTTTATTTTATCACACTTAACCTACACAGCTTTTTCTTATCATGAATACTTTATGAACATTTTTCCTAAAAATTAACAAACAAAAAGAATGAAGTTACTAACCCCATTCTTTTTGAAATTACTAGTAATAGAAGAGCTATGTTTATACACAAGCATATACGTCCTGCTTAGAAATAATCGTACCAGCTTTTTCTTCTAATGCTTCATATACTTTTTCTAATGAAGTAATAATTGTTTTTCGCTTTGGATCTGCATTTGCAAAACTAATAGCAGCTTCAATTTTTGGAAGCATACTACCTGCTGCAAATTGTTTCTCCTGTATATACCCTTCTAATTCATCGACTGTAACAGCCTCTAATCTCTTTTGATTAGGCTGATTAAAATGCACATAAACATAATCAACTGCCGTTAAAATCACAAGTGTATCAGCATCTACTAGTTCTGCTAACTTTTGAGCTGCAAAGTCCTTATCAATGACAGCTTCAGTACCTTTTAACCCTTCCTCAGACTCAATAACGGGGATTCCTCCACCTCCAACAGCAATGACTATATTTCCACCTTCAACTAATGAATTGATTACTTTATGCTCGTGAATACTCACAGGCTTTGGTGACGGCACAACGCGTCTCCATCCTCTTCCTGCATCCTCTTTAAATACAGCTTTTGTTTCTTCCATTAACTTTCTTGCTTCTTCTTCTGTATAGAAAGGCCCAATTGGTTTTGTTGGATTTCGGAATGCCTCATCCTTTTCATCCACGACAACACGTGTTATAACCGTGGCTACTTCTTTTTTTATTTTACGCTTTTTCAAAGCCTTCTCAATTGCATTTTCCATCCAATATCCGATCATCCCTTGGCTCATTGCACCACAAGTATCTAACGGCATTGCCGGTGTTTTTTCCGTATCTGCTGCTTTTTGTTGCAATAAAATATTACCTACTTGCGGGCCATTTCCATGTGCAATAACAATATCAACGTTATTTTCCATAATTTTAACAAGTTGTTCTGCTGTTCTTTCTAATGCTTCTTGCTGCGCCTCGGCAGTGGCATTTCCAGATTGTATAGCATTTCCCCCTAGTGCAACTACGATTTTTCTTCGTTTCATATTTCAACCCTCCAATTGATTTCATTTTCACAAAATTTTATAAAGTGATACTCCCTGTAATTAATCCGTAAATCGCAAAAAATGCTAAGGCACCAATAGCTACAGAGGATGCCAGTTCCACACGAGTAAATATTTGTTTTGGATTCGTTTGCTTTTGAACATTGTAAAAGATGAAAATACCAGGTGCATATAATGTCATTGTTAGTAATAAGTAATCTAAGCCAGCTGCATACACTAACCAAATTCCATAAATACTTGCTACCAAACCAATGATTATATTTTTTGTTCGATCTTTTTCTTTAGATTGTAAACTGTGCTTAAATTGATAGAATGCTGAAAAAGCATACGGAATTAAAATAGCAGAGGACGCGAGAGAAAATGCAAAATTATATGCTTGATCTGAAACAACAAATGTTAATAAGAAAACTTGAATTAAACCATTTGTTATCCATAATGAATTTATAGGAGCTTTGTTTTTGTTTTCTTTCGCAAACCACTTTGGAAACACTCCGTCTTTAGCAGCTAAATACGGAATTTCAGATGCGAGTAGCGTCCATCCTAACCAAGCACCTAATACAGAAATGACTAAACCTAAGTTAATAAAAATAGCGCCCCATTTCCCGACAACGCTTTCAAATAAATACGCCATAGATGGATTTTTCAAATTAGCAACATCAGCTTGTTGCATAAGACCAAGAGATAGTAATGTAAGTAGGATATAAATGATGAGTGTACCAATTAATCCGATGACTGTTGCTTTCCCCACATCGCTTCGGCTTTTCGCACGACTTGATAAGACAACAGCTCCTTCTACACCAATAAATACCCAAAGAGTTACAAGCATTGTGCTCTTAACTTGACTACCTACTGCTCCCCAAGAAAAGGAACCAGCTTGTCCCCAAAAACCATCTAAGAAAATATCAATATGGAAGGCGAAAATTCCTACAACAATAAAGACAAATACAGGCACTAATTTTGCAATTGTTGTTACTAAATTTACAAGTGCTGCTGATTGTACCCCACGTAAAATTAGCATGTGAACACACCATAGCAATATACTCGCTCCAATAATCGAAGCTACATTTTGTCCACCTTCAAAAACTGGGAAGAAATAACCTAATGAAGAGAATAATAATGTACCGTAAGCTACATTACCAAGCCAAGCAGATAGCCAATATCCCCAGGCACTATTAAATCCCATAAAATTACCAAATCCTGCTTTTGCATAACTAAAAATACCACCATCTAAATCTGGTCTTTTTACAGTTAAATTTTGAAATGATAATCCAAGAGCAATCATCCCAATCCCTGTTATAACCCATCCGATAATAATGGCTCCCGCACCAGCGCCTTTTGCCATATCACTTGCTAAGTTAAATGCTCCACCGCCTATCATGGAACCAACGACAAGAGCTGTTAAAGTAAATAGTCCTAGTTTCTTTTCTTCACCCATTACACTCACCTCTCTTTAATTGCAATAAGAAGAAAACAACAATAGTGAATGATAGTGTCTAAAGGAGGAGAAAGAAGGAAGATTACCTTCCTTCTTTACTCCATATTTCCTAAAGTAGCTGCCATAACCGCTTTAATTGTATGCATTCTATTTTCTGCTTGATCAAATACTTTTGAATGCTTACTACGGAAGACTTCGTCACTTACTTCCATTTCTTTTATTCCATATTTTTCATAAATCTCTTCTCCGTACATTGTTTCCACATCATGAAATGCAGGTAAACAATGTAAGAACATCACATTTTCATTTCCAGTTGCTTTAATCATTTGCATATTTACTTGATAAGGCGTCAATAATTCAATTCGTTCAGCAAACTTATCTTCTTCCCCCATAGATACCCATACATCTGTATAAATTACATCCGCATCTGCAACAGCCTCTTGAACATTACTTGTTACCATTACTCGATCATTATATTTTTTTGCTAAATCAATAACTTCTTGTGCTGGCCATAATGATTCTGGTGTACAAATACGGACTTCCATTCCAACAATTGCACCGCCGACTAATAAGCTATTTGCTACATTGTTCCGCCCGTCCCCAACATAAACGAGCTTAACGTCTTTTAAACGTCCCACATGTTCTTTTATTGTTAATAAATCTGCAAGTGTTTGTGTTGGATGCCACATATCTGTTAAGCCATTCCATACTGGCACACCAGAATTGTTTGCTAAAGATTCTACTGTCGCATGATCGAAACCACGGAATTCAATCCCATCAAACATACGCCCTAAAACTTTTGCTGTATCTTCAACAGATTCTTTTTTTCCGAGCTGAATATCACCTTTACCTAAGTATTCAGGGTTGGCACCTAAATCTGTACAAGCTACGGTAAATGCACACCGTGTACGAGTTGAAGTTTTTTCGAATAAGAGTGCAACATTTTTACCTTCTAAATAACGATGCGGAATACCATTTTTCTTTTTCTCTTTTAATTCTGCTGCTAAATCTAGAAAGTATAATAATTCTTCTTCCGTAAAATCTTTTTCAGCAAGAAAACTTCTTCCTTTTAAGTTTGGTTTAGTCATCAACATGATTCATCCCTACTTTCTCCGTTTTTTATACTAAATATCTTTTCGAACAATCGGCATACTCATGCAACGTGGACCCCCACGACCGCGAGATAATTCCGAGCTGAGTACTTCAATAACTTCTATACCATGCTCACGTAATAAAGCATTAGATACATAGTTGCGATCATATGTAACAACTACTCCTGGCGCAATCGCCAATGTATTAGATCCATCGTTCCATTGTTCACGAGCAGAAGCGATCACATCTCCTCCTCCGCAAGGGATAAGTACTAATTCACTTAAACCTAATACTTCTTTTAAAGCTTCAGTTAAAGATGTACGATGGGTAATTTTAAGAGTTTCTTCATCCTTTCCTTTTTCTAATATATATATATTCATATTTCCTTTTGGTCCTTGAATAGCTGGGTGAATTGTAAATTTGTCATAATCGACCATTGTAAACACTGTATCTAAGTGCATAAAAGCACGACATTTTGGAATTTCTATTGCTAGCACTTTTTTAATTTTATTTTGGCGACTAAATAAGTTTTTAGCTAAACGCTCAATTGCTTTAGCTGAAGTACGAGCAGATACCCCAATTGCAATTGTTTCCTCATTTAAAATCAGTTCGTCGCCACCTTCAATCGGAAATTTATAATCACGATCTAACCAAACTGGCACATCATGACTTGCAAATCGTGGATGATGTTTAATGATATATTCCATAAACAATGATTCACGTCTCCGTGCCGGTTCTCTCATTTTGTTAATTGTTAAACCGTCACCTATACTAGCTGCTGGATCACGAGTAAAATATAAATTTGGCATTGGATCTAAATAAAATGGATAATGATCTTCCATTAATTCATACAGATGCGTTTTTTTACTAGTTTCAATTTCGTTTTTCCGCACGCCACCCATAATTTTTTGAATCAATTCTTCATTTGAAAAGGAAAGTAAATATTCTTTTAAAGTTTGATGTGCAACATTTACGTCAGTCTGTCCTTCTTTTAAAATACGATCAACAAATTCTTCACGAAGTTTTTTATCAACTAACGCCTCAGCTGCTAGTTTTTCTAAATAAAGAACTTCAACACCCCGATTGCGTAATGTTTGTGCAAAATAATCATGTTCTTTTTGAATAATTGGTAAATATGGGATATCGTCAAATAATAATTGTTGCAAATAATCTGGCGTTAAATTTTCCACTTCTTTACCAGGACGTTTTAATAAAACCGTTTGTAATTCCCCAATTTCTGAAGTAACATGTATCGGATGTTTCATTTGTTGTACCTCCTTTTAAATTTGTTTGATGTCTACAAATACATAATAAACGGTACGTACTTCCTTCTTTGTGAAAGCGCTAACATTTCCAAGTGGAATATTTCACAGTTTATTTTTTAAAATAATATATATTTGTATTTTTATAAGGTTTTTTGCTCCATATTTTGCAAAACAGCTATATATTACGTATATATAATGAATAACCCTTTACTAATTCATATTAAAATTTCAAAAAAAGATCCTATTTCTAATAAAAATTAGAAATAGGATCTTCACTTACATAATCAATTTCAATCTTTCTTCTAGAACCTTCCTATCCGATTGTGATCGAGAAATCACAAGGCACGTATCATTTCCACATATACATCCTACTTTTTCTTTCCAATCTAAAGAATCCAATAATACACCAATAACATGGGCATTTCCCGGTAATGTTTTAATAATTGTTAATTGCTCTACACAATCAATTTTCACAACAACTTCTTTTATTTTTTTCTTTAATTTCATATCCGTTTGTAAACTGTCTTCTGAAAAAATCTTATATATTGTTAATCCACTTGCAGAGGTTACCTTTATTAAATTTAATTCACGAATATCTCGTGAAATCGTTGCTTGTGTAACTACTACACCATGTTCTTCTAACAATTCTACTAATTTCTCTTGTGTATCTATTTCACACTCTCTTATCAATTGTTTGATTAGCCGTTGTCTTTTCTCCTTTTTCATAAAAGACATCCTTTCGAATATTATAACTTTATTATATCTTGCTATAATTTCCATTCGAAAGAGATAAAGGTAAATGTTGCGGAAACGTTCATAGTTTATAATTATCCCTCTTATATGATTTCATCCTGGACTATGTCCTGCACGTACTTGAGAAAGGGGACTTCTGTTGGAGTACTGCTAAAAATTTCTATAGTATCTAGTATGGCAACACTAAATACATACTGCTGAATGCACATCCATATATTTCTAATTTTAATTAAATTTCCCAGAAAAATATACTAACATTTTAATCAGCCTATTCATTCTTCATATACATACTATTTATAATTCAAACACTCTTAAACAAGCTTTCTCATACAATAATAAGAACCAATCTCATATAGAAAGGAACAATATAATGAAAAAAACAAAATTAACAGGGCGCATTGTAACTCCAGAAGATCCTGAATATGATGTAGCTCGCATAAACTTAAATTTAAGTCTTCCAAAGCTCCCCTGCATAATTGTCTTCTGTCAAAATACTCAAGATGTATGCAATGCCTTGAAGTGGGCACGTGAACGTCATATACCATTTCGTGTACGAAGTGGTCGCCATAACTATGAAAACTTTTCCCTTGTGAATCGTGGACTTATTATTGATGTAAGTGAAATGAATCGAATTATAGTCCAGCAGGACAGCTTAACAGCAACCATTGAGGCTGGAGCAGACCTTGGTGCTGTTTATAAAGAGCTGTGGAAATATGGCGTCACATTACCAGCTGGCACCAGCGCCAGCGTTGGAATTGTTGGATTAACACTTGGTGGTGGCATTGGTATGTTATCACGCTTATTTGGATTAACTTGTGATCAACTATTAGAAATAGACATGGTGCAAGCAGTTGGTAAAAAAGGGGCAAGATTTATTCGTGCCAGCGAAAGAGAAAACGCTGATTTATTTTGGGCATGCTGCGGCGGTGGCGGTGGGAACTTCGGAATTGTTACATCTTTAACATTTCGTGTTCACCCCATTCAAAACGTCTCGATTTTTTCACTCACTTGGGAATGGAAAAACTTTATTACCGCATTTCAAGCTTGGCAAAACTGGGCACCTTATATAGATGAGCGTCTTACTTCATCTATTGAATTATTTTCTAAACAGAGAAATAAAATTGAAGTAAAAGGAGAATTTGTTGGTCATCCTTCGGAACTCCTCGATTTACTGGCACCTGTATTACAAGCTGGAACTCCTTCTCTGTTCATAGAAGAAGTTCCTTATATACAAGCAGTTGAATTCTTTAATAGTGGTAACATCCCAGAAAAATTCAAACGTTCTGGTTCTTATGTATATAAGGCAATTCCGCTTAAAGGGATTCAAGTTCTAAAGCATTTTCTTAGTCATGCTCCAAATTCTTCAGCGAGCGTTTGGCATCAATCACTCGTAGGAGCTGTAGAAGACATTGCTCCAAGTGAAACAGCTTATTTCCATCGAAAAGCAATTATTGCTCAAGAATACCTTACATCTTGGAAATGCGACAATGAGGAACAACAAAATATACGTTGGATTAAAGATTTACGAAATGCTATGGCACCTTATACATTAGGTGATTATGTCAATTGGCCTGATATTGATATTACAGATTGGCAAAACACTTACTATGGCACAAACTTTACAAGGTTACGTAAAGTAAAAACAGTATATGACCCTTGTAATGTTTTTCGATTCCCACAAAGCATCCCTCCCTTCCATAAATAAAATATAAATTTCTCTCACTTTTTTATTTTCTTCAAAGCCTCTTTTTATCACCTTACTAACCGAATCATCTTCCTAATTTCACGTCCTCTAGACAATGTTTTTCGCAAAAAATAAAGGGTTTTGGCACTTTATGACTAATAACAAAAATAAGGGGAAACATTTGTAAAATACAAATTTGACTGGGGGATTGGTATGATTCAAGTTCAAAATCTAGTAAAGTCATTTGGTTCATTAGACGTTTTAAAAGGGATCAATTTAGAAGTAAAAGAAAAAGAAGTTGTTGTTTTAATTGGCGCGAGCGGCTCAGGAAAAAGCACTTTACTTCGTTGTCTCAACTTTTTAGAAATGTACGATGAAGGGGAAATTCACTTACAAGGGAAACGAATTAATCCTAAAAGTACAAACTTAAACAAAGTCCGCGAAAATGTTGGAATGGTATTTCAACATTTTAACCTCTTTCCACATATGACCTCATTAGAAAACATCATAGAAGCACCTATTCATGTAAAAAAAATGGACAAAACAAAAGCGAAAGAAATTGGAACCGACCTATTACAAAAGGTTGGATTACAAGACAAAGCAAACGTGACACCTCACCTTTTATCTGGTGGACAAAAACAACGTGTTGCGATCGCACGCGCACTTGCAATGAATCCTAAAATCATGCTATTTGATGAACCTACATCTGCTCTTGATCCTGAACTTGTTGGAGAAGTACTCCAAGTTATGAAAGAGCTTGCTGGTGAAGGAATGACAATGGTAATCGTCACCCATGAAATGAACTTTGCACGGGATGTAGCAGATCGCGTCATTTTTATGGATAATGGACAAATTGTAGAGGATGCACCACCAGAACAATTTTTTTCAGCACCGTCAAATGAGAGAGCAAAACAGTTTTTACGAAACATTTTATAGAGAGGGACTTCTCTCCCCACGAATACTTAAACCATTAAAACTCATACGGGTGGCCTAATTGCCCCACCCATGGAAACTTTCCATAGCAATTAAGATACGGCTGTTTACCCCGTATGTGCAGGATGAATATATAGGAGGGGTTTTGATGAGAAAGAAAATACTTACTGCTTTTGCAGCAATTACACTATGTGTATCCTTCGTCCTTGGAGCCTGTAGTAAGGAAACTTCAACAAATGAAGGGAAAGAGTTTCGCTACGCAATGAGCGGCTTATATAAACCTTTTAATTTCAAAGAAAATGACGGAAAACTAGTTGGTTTTGATGTCGAAATTGGTGAGGCACTCGCAAAAAAAATGGGAATGAAGCCTGTTCCAGTTACAAATCCTTGGGAAACATTGATTCAAGGTCTAAAAGCAAAAAAATATGACGTCATATTAGGAAGTATGGCAATTACAGAAGACCGCCTAAAAGCCGTTAATTTTACGAATCCATACTATCGCTCTGGTGCACAAATTTTCGTAGCTAAAAAGAACAATTCCATTTCTTCAGTAGAAGACTTAAAAGGAAAAAAAATCGGTGTTGTAAAAGCTAGTACATTTAAAAAACTTGTGGAAAAACATACAGATCAAATCACAGAATACGACAGTGACATTACAGCTCTTATGGATTTGGAACCAGGCCGAGTAGATGCTGTTATTACGGATCAAATGGTTGGTCTTCGTATGATAAAAGAAGGAAAATCAAATATAAAAGAAGCTGGAAAACCATTAAATCTTGAGGAAATGGGAATTGCAATTCGCAAGGATGATAAAGAGATGGTGAAGAAAGTAAACAAAGCATTAGAGGAAATTATTAAAGATGGCACATATGAAAAAATCAGTAAAAAATGGTTTGGAAAAAATATTCTTGGAGAAGAGGAAAAGACAAAATAAAATGATTTACCCTTCTAAAAAACAAATCATTTTTAATCCATAAGCGATGCCCCACCTCAGCCGTGGGGTATTTGCATCTATTTCCTAAAATAAATTCTATATTGAGGTGACGTTGATGATTGAAATTTTCATATCTACATATCCAACATTTCTAAAAGCAATTGTCATGACTTTACAATTAACATTAACTTCATTATTACTTGGTTCATTAATCGGACTTCTATTCGCCTTTTTTCGTATTTCCAATAATAAAATTTTAAATAGTATTGCACACATATATATTGCTGTTATCCGAGGCACACCATTAATCGTTCAAATCATGATTCTTTATTTCGGCATTACGTCTATTATCGTTCTGTCTCCATTTTGGGCTGGTGCCATTGCTTTAGCAATTCATAACGGTGCATATATTACAGAAATTTTCCGTGGCTCCATTCAATCGGTCGATCGCGGCCAATTAGAAGCGGCTCGTTCTTTAGGAATGTCCTATCCACTCGCTATGCGCCGTATCATTTTACCACAAGCATTTCGATTATCAATCCCTCCGCTCGGAAACCAATTTGTCATTGGATTAAAAGATTCTTCCCTTGTCGCATACGTAGGAATGTCTGAGCTTTGGGGATCCGGTTTATCTATAGCTGCTGGAAACTTTAAGCAACTTGAAACATACATTGTTGTTAGTGCCTATTATCTTGTACTCGTCCTTTTGTTTACTTACCTCGTAAATCTCTTAGAGAAAAAACTTCAGCGTAAACAAAGTAATTCTATACAAGTAAATAAAGAGAAAGAAAAAGCAGTCTCTTTATAGGAAGAATTGTAGCAACCCTTTCATCTATTAGATTGAAAAAGGAATCAATGAAAAGTTACTATTACATGCAAAAAAACAACCAAAATACAAACTAAAAAAAGCAAGCTACTTTTTAGGTAGCTTGCTTTTATAGTTAAAGGGTTCTAAATAATCTATTCCAGAATCATGGATTCACTTTTTTGATAGTTTCCTGTTCTTCTATATGCTCCTCACGATATGCAATATTATCAGGGTCTAACCCATTCCCTAAAGAACCATAGAAATGTTCCCTATGAGGATCAACTAATTCACTGCCTTGATAATATACGCGAGGTGTGTTCCAAAGTGCTGCCATTGCTTTCGTCATCGGCATTTCATGATAACGCTCCGGCCACATTTCTTTAATTTTTTCTTTTACTAATGGGTAATACTTAGAACTCATAGCAGGGAACAAATGATGTTCCGTATGATATGAGAAGTTAAAATGCAAAACATCAACCCAGCGCGGCACTGTTACAGATAAACAGTTAGCTAATGGATCATTTACAGGAACAATTGGATTTAAACGGTGATTTGTTGCAATATAGCCCATTACAATAAAGTTTGCAATGAGTAATGGAATCACATAAGCAAACAACCACTTCGTAGGCCCCATAATAAATAGCAAACTAATCCAAACCGTCCATGGCAAAAGAAGTTGAAGCCATACAGACTTCTGATTCGATGACTTAAATTCTTTTATAAAATGAAAGAACATACGAGTTGAATGTATTGTAAATTGAATTGTTAGTGACAGAAAACTGAAGAAAGAACGCACATGCAAGGGCATACGATACACCCATCTTAAAAATTTACTCTTCTTCATCTTTTCAAGTGTTGGCCACGCATCAGGGTCATGTTCTTCATGCTGTGTATGAACATGGTGCGTCGCATTGTGCCATTTTCTCCACAATTTCGGTCCTGTAGATAATGGCATAAATGCAATTGCCCCTAAAAAATCACGAAGCCATGCTTTTCTTACAACTGTTCCGTGCAAGATTTCATGTCCTAAAAATCCAAGTGAAGCAAAACATAACCCTAGAACAATTGCAATTCCAAGATTTGCCCACACATTCAAATCGAATAAACCAATCGCTATTAACCCAGCTACCGCCACAAGTAAATAAGCCAGTCCACCAAACAAACGAGTTGGAACTGGTTTAAATGCTTTTTTTGGCAAATGCGGCGATACACGTGCTGCATACCATCCAAACGTATGAAGCTCCTTCATCCTTTTGCCCCTTTCTTATGCCGCGCTTACGCAACTTGCATAAATCAATTCTTGTTTCCAGATTGATAATACTAGTTAATTACAAAAAGCATTTATAATAAGTAAATCATACTCACTCTATCGTCACTCATTTTCGCTTTTATTATCAATGAAAAACATTTCTCTTTTTACTCTTTATCAACCTTTCCACATGATGAATCATATCAATAGACTTTCCATATTGTCAATAACTTTTATGACCTAGTAATAAAATGTGGTTATATTTTTATAATAATATTTTATTTCACCAAAGGAAAAGCATAGGTTTTATAAGCTTTTATCCATTATATATATAAATACTTTCACATATAAGAAAGTCTGCTTCACTCAAGAAAAGCTTATATATGAACATCAATAATTCTTTATAGAATCGACTGTCATTTAAAATAACCTTATAAAGGAATACTCATTTTTATTATATTAGAATAATATTTATGTTTTGTAAATATTTAAAACTTATTCTCAATTTCTTCTGTTCACTGTACAGTATCTCCTTCTCCTAGATTGAAAATAAGCTACATGAATTTTATATAAATTGGAAAAAATAAGTAGTAAATTATTTTAAAACAGGAGGGACATACGATGACAAACAATTCATTTCCCAAATTTCCAGAACCGTACTGGCGCGATTCTACTTCATTCCCTATTTTCCCCAAGCTATCAGAAAATATAAAAGCAGAAGTTGCAATTATTGGTGCTGGAATTACAGGCATCACAACTGCTTATTTACTTGCAAAAGAGGGCATGAAAGTTGTTTTAATCGATTCCGGAAATATTTTAAATGGAACGACAGGCCATACGACTGCAAAAATCACAGCACAACACGATCTCATTTATGATGAGCTCATTGATCATTTTGGAGCTGATCAAGCGCGCCTATACTATGAGGCAAACGAAAAAGCATTGCAATTTATAAAAGAAACAGTCCGAACAAATAACATTGATTGTGACTTTACTGAAGAGGACGCCTACTTATATACAACTTGCAATGACGGATTACGGAAATTAACAAAAGAATATGAAGCTTATAAAAAACTAAATATTCCTTGTGACTATGTAGAGTCCATTCCACTTCCTATCTCAGTTCAGGGAGCACTTGTTATGAAAAAACAAGCACAGTTCCATCCTCTTCATTATTTAAAGAACCTTGTTGAACAGTTTATTGAAGCAGGCGGAACAATCTATGAGCAAACCACTGCAATCGATATCGAGAAAGGATTCTATCCGCAAATCATTACAAAAGATGGCCATCGTATTACATGTGGATATGTCGTCTCCTGTTCTCATTTTCCTTTCTATGATGCAAATAGCTTTTTCTTCGCAAGAATGTATGCAGAACGTTCCTACGTTCTAGCTATAAAAGCAAAAAAAGATTATCCCGGAGGCATGTATTTAAGCATAGACACTCCTACACGCTCCTTACGTTACACAACAGTAAATGGAGAAAAAATTATTCTTGTTGGGGGTGAAAGTCATAAAACAGGACAAGGAATCAATACAATGCTTCATTATGAAGCATTGCACTCTTTCGCAGAAGAAACATTTGGAATAGATGCAATCCCTTACAGATGGTCAGCACAAGACTTAATTACCCTAGATAAACTACCTTACATCGGCCATATTAATGAAAATAATCCAAATATATTCGTTGCAACAGGTTATCGAAAATGGGGGATGACAACAGGAACTGCTGCAGCTCAACTACTAAAGGACTCTATTACAAAAATAGATAACCCGTATAAAGAACTCTTTGCCCCATCACGATTCCATGCAGATCCAGATATAAAAACATTTGTTTCTCAAAACCTTGATGTAGCAAAACATTTGATCGAAGGCAAGTTAGAATTTGCTCTGCGTAAACCAGAAGATCTTGAAAATGG
Source organism: Bacillus pseudomycoides DSM 12442 (assembly GCF_000161455.1). Classification (GTDB taxonomy): domain Bacteria; phylum Bacillota; class Bacilli; order Bacillales; family Bacillaceae_G; genus Bacillus_A; species Bacillus_A pseudomycoides. The sequence continues at coordinate 293,781 of NZ_CM000745.1, read as the reverse complement.
TGAAGGTGCCGTTGTAAGAGTACATGGAAAACGTGCAGGCGCTTATAAAGACAACGAAGGAAAATTGCATATTGTTGATACGACCTGTACACACCTTGGCTGTGAAGTAGAATGGAATAGCGGGGATTGTACGTGGGATTGTCCTTGTCATGGATCACGCTTTTCAATTGAAGGAGATGTAATTGAGGGGCCGGCAGATAAGCCGTTAAAACGGGTTGATGGAGAATAAAGTTAACTAAAACAAACAGAGCACCAATCTACTGGTGCTCTTTCTCAAATAACATATCCCGAAACAAGCCATTCAACCTCTCAACCTCAATGCCCTTTCCCTTTTCAATACCTTTCACATACTCTTGATAATACTTTATCTGCCCCTCTAAAAATTCATTTAATACGATAATCTTCGGACCAGCGTCTAACTCAACACCATCCTTTTTCTTTAGAAGTAAATCTTCAATTTCATCAAAAAGCTCTTGTTCTAGCGACAATTCAGTAATGAATCGTTCAAATTCTACAGGCGGCAATGTCCCTTTCTCTTCTAACCATTTGCAAGCTAAAATAGGACGCAATACATAGAAGTACTTTTTCAACTTCACGCTCTCTCCTTGTAGAAATTCACGATAGTTTTTTGAAGCCATATGTAAGTAGTGATACATCGTTGCTTTAGGATCAAAATCATTTTCGCTCATTTTCTGTAGACGCTCTGGAAGATCAGAGTTCTTAGAATAAAAGATTGGAGAACGGATCCATTCTAATAGTGCTGGATTTGATTTTGCAAATAACTGCAGAGCTTTTCTAATATCCCAACCGCTTATGTCTAAAGCATCACTAATTGGATACTCAATCACATCACGTTTTTCATTAATAGATAAATACCAGTCTACTGAATGAATGTATACAAATCTAACATCATAATCACTATCTTTCGACTGAAATCCCCATGCACGACTTCCAGATTCGACAGCAAATAAAATTTTCACATTGTTCTCTTTTTCAATTTTCTGTAATTCTAATTGAATTTTATCCCTCATATATATCATCCTCATTTTCTGATCATTTCCCTGGAAATTCGACAAATATAATCTACTTATTATTGGCGTGCCATTCTACTTTTAACATCAATATCTCAGTAACTCTATAGTATGTATCATAACTAAATTTAAAAGGAAGCTGCTAGGCCTTCCCTGGCAGCTCTATAAACATTTCATTTTTGTTGCTCGCTAACAAGCTTTGCAATTCGCTCAAACTCACCCTGAATTTCATTTTTATACATATCTACTTTTGTAAAATCCATCGCAGCAATATAAATCCGTTCTAATTTATCTCGAACTGCTTTTGCCTTCGCTAAGAACGACATTGCTTCACTCATTTTTGTTTTGTATTGAATGGAAACATCCCGAATTTCTGTTGCATATTTTTCATCCGTTCCTGGCGTAACGATGAGATCATACATATCAATAATCTCATCACCTTCTCGCTCTGGAAAATATTCATGTGGCGCGGTGCTGTCAAAGATCGCAAAACCTAATTCTCTTACAATAATCATATCTAGGCTATTTGGATCAAAGCCGCAATGATATACTTCAACTTCAAACCCTTTCTCTTCCGCTGCCTCAGCTAATTTTTTTAGCATCGTTGATTTTCCTGAACCCGGGCGTCCTTTTATAAAATAACGATGCGGGATATCTTCTGTTAAATTTGGAACGAAATCAACCGCCCCTTTTGGTGTTGCTGCCCCTAAGAAACGGTGCTTTACCACCGCTTGTTTTCCTTTGTTATCTGCAAATAACTTTTGTATAAGCTGCTTTGTTAATTCATTCGCTTTTTGAAAATCAATATTATCAATATAAATTCTCTCCCAATCATCATGTATAGCTAACGCCTCTTTAAAACAAGCATACGCTGATTGAAATGCATCGCTCGCTTCAGAAATATAATGTGTAATTTCACCTTTATGTTTTCGTAATTTCTCTGAATCCCATGCAACTCCTAAGTTCACGTATTCCTCTACAACTCCAGGTATTTTTGGCTCAATGACATGTGGTGCTGTTCCATCTACAATTCCTACTTTTAATTTTGGAATAATAACACCATCGATGGATTTATTATCAGAAGAACAATGTAACAGTTCAATATCATATCCTCTTCCAACCCACTCACGCCCAATTGCTTTCATCAATGAGGATTTCCCTGTCCCTGGACCACCTTTCAAAATGAAAAGTCTTTCCAATCCCCTTACATTTTCCTCATATAAACTATAAAAACCTCTCGCGGTATTTCCTCCAGCATAATAATTTAAAATTTTCCCTGTCACTGCCCTCACTCCTTTATAGCAGTCTACTTACATAAATTACAATATGCACGACGCTTCAATTGGGTGAATACCTATTTTTTATTCTTGCAACAAAAAAGCAGAGATCATCATTGACCTCTGCTTCGATATTTTCGATTTAAATTAAGAAAAAACTGTTCAATCCGAGGACGAACCCATGCAAAATAATCTTTATCTTTCTTTTTCTTACAAATAATTTCTTTTCCATCAACCATTCCTACAAGCTCTAGTTCTAACAATTGCCTCGTAAATTCTAGAATATTCACTTCTTCTTTTGGATACTCTTCCTTTAGCTTTTCTTCAATTTCTCCCAATAAAAATCCGTCACGCATCATTGCAAGTGCATCAATCCAAAGTGGCGGCATTTCATATTTTTCTCCTGTAATTGTATCCTTTACAATATAATTCTTTTGATCTTTTCGAAATTGAATAGTGTGTAAACATACGGTCGAATTTAATGTTAGTTCCATCGTACCACCTCTGTCATAATATCAGCATAGAAAAAAGGATGCATGTGCACCCCTCTTTTTTAATTCACATAAAACCCAATTCAATATAAACATTCATACAAGTAAAAACTACAAACCGGTACATGAATAATAAAACTACATGTCGATATTTTCCTCCATTATAAACTAAGTTTTTTATAAAAAAAAGCATTCTTGAAGCTTTTTATAAAATGTTTATATTTACACAACAAGAGCACTTTTCTGAAAAGTACTCTTGTCTTTAAATTCTATATAGTTGGCAATGTCACTTCTACTTTTGTCCCTGTGCCAATGTTACTTTTGAATTGAATCATCCCTTGATGCTCTTCAATAATTTTATTTGTAATGATTAAACCAAGACCAGTTCCATTTTCCTTTGTCGTATAAACAGACTTTCCAAGTCTCTCTATTCTTTCGCTATCCATACCGCATCTCTCATCTTGAATGCAAATAAACAATTTTTCTTCTATCGTTTTATAGGCAGAAATTCTCAAATCTCCCCATACATCATCGATTCAATCCCATTTTTCACAAGATTTAATAAGACTTGCTTTAATTGCTTTTCATCACCCTTTATATCAGGTAAAGCCTCATCTACTTGTATATGTATTTTTACAGCGTACTGCATTGCATAACTTTCCATCAGATGAACAACATATAACAGAACTTTTTGCATATCACACAATTGATACATTGTTGGTTTCAGCTTTCCAAATAACATTCACTCACTAACAAATCCATCAATTCTCTCAATTTCCTGTAGCATAATATCATAACTAGCATTATCAGCTAGATTGCGCTCTTTTTGAATTTGAGTAAAGCCCTTTAAAGTCATTTCTATCTAACTTTTACGTCATGTGAAATTTCTAGTAGTATTATCCTATATAAAATGGCTATACTATTTTTATTCTAACTTCCTTTCATACCATAACACTAAAAGAGGGAGTGAACAAACTCCCCCTGTTAACAATTACACAAAATGAAACCTTAATCAGTGGAAGCCTCATTCCACACTGATTATTAGTCCTCACCAATCTTGTTTTTACAGTCAGTTGATCCACCACCTAACCTCTTCGCTTTCGCTGAACTTTGAGGTGGAGGTCTTACTGCCCACAAATGGCGGGATAAATTATATCCACTTCACCCGCTCATGAAGCAATCCATCCGTAAATGAATTATCACTCATCACAAAATCTTTCATATAAACATGTAAATATTCACCATACTTACTTTTTGTATTAAGTAATAATTCCTCAACATAATACACACCTGGTGAAAATATATCTAGCAGTAAACTGGACAAACCAGCATAGATTCCGCAACCAACTTGAAAATAAGTCGCGTTTGTCTTATATTTCTGGAAAACTTCACTACTATTCATTACATTGTACATATATTTTTCATTGTCTTCATAGACAAGTAACACACCAACTAAATCTTCTCCTGCTATTTCTTCCTCTGCTGGATTAAAAACTTTTCGATTCCAATTTCATAATTTATCCACATCATCTAGATTTTTTCGAATTAAATCTGTTGTATATTCATTAATACGATAAAGAAAACCCACTTCCATATCAAATGTTTTACCAAGAATCAGAACTTCTTCATGTGGCATTAGGCAACCATGAAACTCTTTCTCTCCTAATCTCACTTTATATTCCGAAGCATATACATCCTCATAAAAATAGATGGGCCGATGATGACTCACATACATTGGATAACTTAATATTGCTTCATCAAGAAAACGTTCTACCGCCCATGAAGCATAAAGTGTATTAGGTTTTATAAGACTTTGGTCTGCAAAGAAAGAATAATCATGCTCTATAATATAACACGCACGTGGTTTTTTTCCCGGTTGTTCTTTCATAAGCTGTACAACCATCCATTGAACAACACCAGGATTCATTCCCGATCCTATGATAGCTCTTGTATTTGTAAAATTATTTTTTTCCTTTTCAAATCTCGTATAACGTTCTGTAAGCTGAAACCCCTTTAAGCTATCATCCTGATCCACCTGCTCATTCTCCAAAGCTGAATTTACATACGAAATACCTAATTCATTACAACAACTAAGTATACGAATCGTATCTGCTCCGGAAACGTCGATAACTACACCAGCATCCGTTTTCCGTAAATGCTGTTTAAACAGTATTGTATTTTGAAGATCCATTTCATGAAGAAAGAATTTCCCCTTTAAATTCGGAAATAATTCGTCATAATAGCTTTTTTCCTTTTGCTTTATATCAACGAGATGAAACTTTAAATCTTTTATCATAGAATAGATGGGATCATTTATATTCGCCACAGTTTGATTTAAAACTGCCAATACTGCTTTAGCGCCTCCTCCCCCACTACCAAGTAATGTAATTGAAAAAGAATGTCTAAGCTGACTCACCCTGAAAACCACTTTAATATTTAGTTAGATAATACATAATCTATTCAATTTTGAAAGGATAGCTTGGACATAATAAACATGCTCGTACACATTTTTTATTATAAAAATATACCTTTCTCTCTTACTAATCCATGATTAAATAAATTAAATATTTAATCAGTGAGGAGATGTCTTCATCCCTCACTGATAGTTAGCCCTCACCAATCGGGCTTTTACGGGATAAAAATAGACTCGACCTTTTCTTTTACACACATAAAAGAAAAAGCAAGCCTTCTTAACAAGCTTACGGAAAATGAACCGATTTTACATGTTGAATATTTAAATATACTTTTTCATCACGCGCCTTGATCAATTCAATATGACCATCTTCAATTTTCGTCATCTTCCCAATTTTATTTGAATGTTCGCCTAAATCAAACACCATAATTTTCCTTGCCATTTTGATTAGTTGTTCTTCAAATGTTCTAGCTAGTGTAATATTTAATGGATTAACTGAAAGCTCATTTTTATTGAGGGAATACGGAATTTGATTTTCTTGATAGGGGATTAACCATTTTAGATGTTTTAAAGAAATATATACTGTTTTGTACACAGGGCTATAGAATACTAAATAATCATTCATAACACTTGCAACATAACCATGAATAGGATAACCACCAGCTACATAAATCTCCGTAAAAATCCCTTTAGATGTGCTCAGTACTTTTCGAAGGGAAATTGACGGTGATTCTCTTTTAATAACAGAATCTGTTTCTGGCTTGTGTATTTCGGTCACAAGACTCGCCAAAAATTTATAATATTGAATATGATATAAGGAAATATAGATGTAGTCTTTCCCATCATAAATAACAACAATATCATTGCCTACATCAATTAATAATCCTTTAAACCTTTTCTCGCCAATTAATTTAACATAGATATATTCTCCAATATTTTTGCTTAGTTCGTTCACCTGTATCCTCCTTTCTCCAAAGCTTAACTTCCTCTTTATCTCTCATTCACATGTAGCTAAAAAAGAATAATAGGGGGCTAAAACATGTATGCAAAGTGACACAATGCTCTCTTTCTATCTGTATGAATAGTAGAGGAGGGCATTTAGACTATAGTAAAATAATAGCAATTGAACAAAAAACATTCGCCACTACCTATTCCATACTGCCCCCTCTTATTTATCAAACATTACTCTTCTTCATCTTTATTAGTTTTAACGATTTGATTTACGTTTTTAATGTGAAAGTTAATAACGTAAATTACCTCATCACGGTTCACTAATGTAACGTATTCTTCATTTACATCACTTAATAAACCTTCTACGCTTTCTGGTCCACCGCGATTAATTTTGACCCATTTATACTTAAGACTACCTAGTATCTCTTGAAACGTTGCACCATCCGCATAGGATTGCTCAATAAAATAAGGATTTAACCCTATCTCTTTTGCCTTTTTTACAACACCCTTTACATGCTTCTGTTGATAATAAATGACCTCTCCTGTATTTCCTTGAAGAACGAGATAATCATCACCTACTGCCAGCAACACACCTGTACGGCTTTCTGGTCCACCAAGGTTTACTTTTACACCTTGATAAACCAAGCTTTTTATTTGATTTTCAGGAAATATATTTTCCAATTTCATCCCTCCTTCCCCTCTTTTGTTATTATTTGGATCGATTATATCGACTTGATTGTCTTGTTGCTCTTGCTCTTGAATATTGAACATATGCTGTCTGATCGGATTTTTGGTTATTTGACTGATAATCATCTTCTTCTAGTGCTTGCAGACCATAATTCATACTTTTAATATGGAAATGTGGAATCTGTACAACTTCCTCTTTTACAATTAATGTCACATATTCAGAAGAAACATCTTGTAGAATTCCTTCAATCTTTTCTGGACCGCCGCGGTTAATTTTCACCCAACGATACTTTAAATTTTGAAGTAAGCCTTGAAAATCTTCACCTTGTGCAAATGTTGGTAAAACTCCAATGTCTGCAGCAACATCTTTCGCATTTTTTGTAATACTTTTTAGATGTTGAAACTGATAATAGTAAAACGTTCTGTTTTCACTCAATAAAATAAAATGATCCGAATACACTGCGACCACTGTACCTTTTTGAGACTCTGGTCCACCTCGATTCACTCTAACACTCTCTCCAATCAATCCATACAGCAAATCACTACTAATCGTGCTCATGAGAAAACCCCTTTCATTGTTTTATAAGTCGTTTGCACTGATAGTATATGTATCTGTACAGGTTACGTTCTCTATGATTGTCCCATTATATAAAAATATGTTTTTAACACGGGGGTACATCTATCCAATATGTATATCTCTGATGTACAAAAGACCAGCACGGCTTCTATCAATACCCAGCATGTCATTAGCCGCCATTTATGCACACAATTTTACTATTTCATCATAAAAAAATACCGTTTCAAGATACTTATCCTACAGATCTTGAAACAGTATTTATAAAGTGAAACTTTACTTAGTGGAGGATTTTTCATCCTCCACTAGTATTAGCCCTCACCAATCGGGCTTTTACGGGCAGTTTATTCTCCACCTAGCTTCTTTACTTTTGTTGAAATTAAAGTGGGAATATTACTGCCCACAAATAGCAGGATAAAAATGATTCTGTATCATTTTTCATAGAGTACTACGCTATAGGCCCATGAGTTTTAATCTTCGTCTTTTACATCCATATCCTCTGGAATTGGCTCATTTAATATTTCTTCTACTAACTGTTTATATTTTTCCATTTGCTCTAAATGCGTATTGAACTGTTCTTTATTCAGCAAATATTGCTCACCGTCATACACGGCTCGAATTCGTTTTTGCTGAACCAATTCTTCAATGTAAGATTCCGGAATATTTAAATATTCTGCTGCTTCTTTTACCGTTATATACAATCGTTTCATTCCCTTATTATTTTTTTATGTCTACATTATTATAAAAGATTTTTATAAATAAAATAAAAAGATTTTGTAAATACAAATCAAAAAGCAGGTAGATGCATTCCATATATTGTATAATAATATAGTAAGTATTAAAAAAATATAGATGGCATTTATCCATTTACACAAAGGAGAGTTAAACATATGGCTACTCGTCACATCATTACAATGTTAGAGCAATCATTACAAACTGAAACAATAAATACTGCTTCTCAGCTTTCTAAAGCTTTACCAAAAAGAATCATTGAGCAAACAAAGGCTGCAAATGAAAGCGTAAACTATAATACAATTGGAGAATGGTATAAACATCATTTTATATTTCAACAAGATGATTTCCTTTGGGCTAAATATGCTTACTATGATGCATACTGTGAAGCGTTACAAAACCAGGGACATCTTACAAAACGTGTACGTCACATACTAGAATCTATGGCTAGAAAACACGGGAAACAATATATTGCCTCTGTGCAAAATAAGCAGTTTCCTGATCAGTACGCACAAGGAACAGCATAATTTTCCTTGTCTATAAAAAATATGAACCACAAAAAAAAGATTTACAAATCCAACGTTCACGTCTTTTACATGTATTCTCTTCTCAAAATACATGTAAAAGACGTGAACTGAAGAAACCAATGTAATACAAATGATAAAAAACATAGTAATTATATAAACACCCAGCCTACTTCCTTACTTAATAAAGATTAGGAAAGTAACTGGGTGTTTATCTATTAAAAAGATATTTATTTCAAATCTCTCATAATTCATTTACATATTCTTCTCTATTTATTTCTTTCCACTCTTTAAACTTCTCAACACGACCCATTATTTCATCATTTGCTTAATAATTTCTCGGTTACGCTGCTTGAAAACATCATTATGGGAAGAAACCATTCCATATTCACTCGCATCTGGTTGAATAAATTGTTTTGCTTTATTTACAGCATTTCCAGCATCTTGGAAAGCACCCGCAATTAAATGCAATTTCCCTTCATGCTTTAAAATATCTCCAGCAGCATATAGCCCTTCTATTGAAGATTCACTGTTCGCACTCCCGGCAATAAAATAATTATCAACGATTTCAACATTTAGTTCACTATTTTCCAATAATGTTATATCACGTTCATACCCATGATTAATAATGACTTCGTCAATAGGTAAATGAGAAACTTCACCTGTTTCATGATTCGTTAACTCAATATATTCAATTGCTTCGTGATTATCATCAGCCATCAACTTTGTAATCGACGTATTAAAGAGACAATCTACCGAACTATTCATAAGCTGAGTAACTTGTGCTTCATGACCAGCTAAGGCATCTTTTCTATATGTTAAATAAACCTTTTTCGCAATGGGCTCTAATTCATTTGCCCAATCGATCGCTGAGTTTCCTCCACCTGAAATAATTACAGTCTTATCTTTAAAACCCTTTAAAGATTTGACCGTATAATTTAAATTTGATACTTCAAACCTCTCTGCACCTTCAATTGCTAACTTTTGTGGTTTTAATATTCCACTTCCAGTAGCTACAATAACTGTTTTTGAAAAGTGCTTTTGACCAGAGAAAGTTGTTAGCACAAAAACTCCCTCTTCATTCCGATTGATTGACTCTACCTTTTCATTCAACACTACTTCCGGATGAAATGTTAACCCTTGCTCCACAAGCTGCTCAATTAACTGCGCTCCAGTAACTGGTGGCAATCCCCCGATATCCCAAATCATTTTCTCAGGATAAACATGTACTTTCCCACCTAACTGTGGTTGAAATTCAATTATTTTTGTTTTCATTTCCCTAAGCCCACTATAAAACGCTGAGTAAAGCCCTGCTGGACCTCCTCCAATCACGGTCACATCAAATAATTCTTCTGGATTCATTTATGTTCACTCCCAGGTATCAAATATAATTGATTATCATTCTCAATAAAATATAACCTTTTCCCTTCAGGTTTTCAATCAAAATAACTATTGACAATAGAAAAATATAAAATTATATTATTAAAGAATCGATATTGATAATCATTATCATTTTGTAAACTATTAACAAATTTGTAGGGAAAATAGCGGCTCGTTTATTTATAGATCCCTCAAGTATTTTATTATAGTAAATCTCAATATCAAGATTTATAAGATTCCTTAACTACTAAGTGCAAGACATCTATCCCGTTAGAAAGCTATATACTACATACAATTTTATAAAAAGGAGAAAGAAAAAATGAAAAAGTTATTCATTTCACTTACAGTTCTATTCGTACTCGTTATGAGTGCTTGTAGCAACGGTTCGACAGATAAGAAAAACGATTCAAATGCAAAGGGAAGCAAATCAGAAACAATTACATATCAATCTGAGAATGGTAAAGTTGAAGTTCCTGCAAATCCCAAACGCGTTGTTGTACTATCATCATTCGCAGGTAACGTAATATCTTTAGGTGTAAACCTTGTTGGTGTAGATTCATGGTCTAAAATGAATCCGCGTTTTGAAAAAAAATTGAAAGATGTTACAGAAGTATCTGATGAAAATGTTGAAAAAATTATCGAATTAAATCCAGATTTAATCATTGGTTTATCAAACATTAAAAATATCGATAAGTTAAAAAAAATCGCTCCTACTGTAACATTCACATATGGGAAAGTTGACTACTTAACACAACATTTAGAAATCGGTAAACTACTAAATAAAGAAAAAGAAGCAAAAGCTTGGGTTGATGATTTCAAAAAACGTGCGCAAGCCGCTGGAAAAGATATTAAAACAAAAATTGGTGAAGATACAACCGTTTCTGTTATTGAAAACTTCGACAAACAAATCTATGTATTCGGCGATAACTGGGGCCGTGGAACAGAAATCCTGTATCAAGAAATGAAATTAAAAATGCCGGAAAAAGTAAAAGAAAAAGCGCTAAAAGATGGCTACTATGCATTATCTGCTGAAGTTCTACCTGAGTATGCTGGGGATTACTTAATTATAAGTAAAAACAACGATACGAATAATTCATTCCAAGAAACAGAATCGTACAAAAACATTCCAGCTGTTAAAAACAATAAAGCATTTGAAGTAAACGCGAAAGAATTCTATTTTAATGATCCAATCACATTAGATTTCCAACTAGATTTCTTCAAGAAAAGCTTTCTTGGTAAATAACACAACAATGAGGAATTCTTATTTAAAGAATTCCTCTTCCTTTATTCTATGAAAAGAAAAGATGTGAAACTAATGACAAAAGACAATCTACGTTCCACTTCCTTTGTATACAAGCTCATTTTAGGAATCATTGTGTTCTTTATTATATTTATGGTTGCCATGGTATTTGGCGCAGCAGATACCTCTATAAAGGATGTATGGATAGCGCTGACTTCTAACGTTAATGGAGAAAAGTTCTCCATTATCCGTGAACTTCGCTTCCCACGTGAAATTGCAGCCATTTTTGTTGGAGCTGGGCTCGCTGTTTCTGGTGCGATTATGCAAGGTATAACGCGAAATCCACTCGCTGATCCAGGATTACTCGGGCTAACTGGTGGTGCCAACGCTGCCTTGGCAATTACACTTGCCCTTATTCCTTCTGTAAACTATTTTTATATAATGATTGCTTGTTTTATCGGTGCTGCTATCGGCGCCATTATGGTCTTCGGAATTGGTATGATGAAAAAAGGCGGGCTTTCTCCTCTTCGTATTGTACTTGCTGGCGCCGCGGTTTCAGCATTTTTAGTCGCGATTTCAGAAGGAATCGGGATTTATTTTAAAATCTCACAAGATGTATCCATGTGGACTGCCGGAGGCGTAATCGGAACATCATGGAGCCAATTACAGGTCATTGTTCCAGTTATTTCAATCAGTATATTCATTGCAATCTTATTTTCAAAGAAATTGACGATTCTTAGCTTAAGCGAAGAAGTAGCAATAGGACTCGGTCAAAAAATCATCGTCATTAAAATCATTCTTTTTATCGTTATCATTTTACTTGCCGGTGCTTCTGTTGCACTTGTTGGAAATATGGCATTTATCGGTTTAATGGTACCTCATATGGTCCGCCCTATTGTCGGACCAGACTATCGATTTGTGCTACCGATGTCTGCCATTGCTGGTGCTTCTTTTATGCTATTAGCTGACACACTTGGACGCACAATCAACGCTCCATATGAAACACCAATAGCGGCCATTATCGCAATTGTAGGTTTACCATTCTTCCTATTCATCGTACGTAAAGGAGGAAGGTCGTTCTCATGATTCAACAATCTAAAAAACAACGAGTAATCGTACTTGCCTTACTCCTGCTTATTGCAGCAACCATTACAATTGGAATGGGCCTAGGAGCAGCTTCATTGTCCTATGATAGACTGCTACCTACACTTTTGGGCCAAGGTACATTTAAAGAAGAATTTATTTTATTTTCTCTTCGATTACCACGAATTGTGATTACACTATTAGCTGGTATGGCACTTGCCTTATCAGGAGCTATACTACAAGGTATAACGCGTAATGATCTAGCCGAGCCTGGTATTATCGGTATTAACTCAGGGGCAGGCGTTGCAATTGCCCTTTTCTTTTTATATTTTCCAATAGACGCAGGCTCATTTGTTTACTTGCTACCAATCGTTGGATTTATCGGTGCCTTTATTACAGCCTGTCTCATCTATGGATTTTCATACAGTAAAACTGCTGGGCTTCAACCGATAAGACTGACATTAACAGGAATTGGATTTACGTTCGCTCTTTCCGGAACGATGATTGTACTTATTTCATCTGCTGAACGTGCAAAAGTAGACTTTATCGCAAAATGGATTGCCGGAAACATTTGGGGAGATGACTGGGTTTTTGTTTTCGCACTCCTTCCATGGCTAGCTGTACTCATTCCATTTACTTTCTATAAAGCAAACCGATTAAATCTCCTTGCATTAAATGAGCATGTAGCAATTGGTGTTGGTGTCGCACTCGAAAAAGAACGCCGCTCACTCCTTATAGCAGCCGTTGCATTAGCAGCTTCTGCCGTTTCAGTCACAGGGGGAATTGCCTTTATCGGACTTATGGCTCCTCACATCGCAAAATCTTTAGTCGGGCCGAGGCATCAATTATTTCTTCCTGTTGCCATTTTAATCGGGGGATGGCTATTGTTACTTGCAGATACAATTGGTCGTCATATTGTAGAGCCAAGTGGAATTCCAGCGGGGATTATGGTCGCTTTGATTGGTGCTCCTTATTTTATGTATTTGTTACTTAAGAAATAAAAATAAAATCCCTTGAGAATCGATTTGTTCTCGAGGGATTTTTTCTATTTACTAATTCTAGTGTTGCCCATACCCATCAAACTTCTTCGCCAATCTTGCCATCTCTTCCTCTGGCAACAATTTTGGCTCTCCAATGCACTTCGTTTGATAATAAATTTGCGCGCAAAATTCAATTTCCTCCGCAACAGTAAACGCCATTTTTATATTGTTCCCACCGGCCATTAAGCCGTGATTAGCAAGTAAAACCGCACGGCGATCAATCATTCCTTCAAAAGCCGCTTCTGCTAGTTCCTTTGTTCCGAATGTTTCATACGGCGCACAACGTACATTCGGCCCTGCGAAAGCAATCAGATAAGATACCGCAGGAAGTTCCCATCCTAATGATGCTATTGTTTTTGCGTAAGGGGAGTGCGTGTGAACAAGTGCGTTGATGTCCTCACGCTTTCTATAATAAATAAGATGCATATCTAGTTCACTAGAAGGCTTTCTATCCCCTTCCACAATTTCACCATCTAAATTCAATATAGCTACATCTTCAGGCACTGTTTCAAAATAATCTAAACCACTTGGACTTATTGCAATAAGACCTTGTTCACGATTAAAAATACTAATATTACCGCCAGTCCCCTTTGTTAATCCGCTAGCGATCATTTTCTTTCCATACGCTACAATCTCTTCTCTTTCTTTTTGTAGTAACATATATATACATCCCCCTTGGTGTGAACTCTGTGACGACTAGTTTGCTAGAATAATGGGTGTACCATATTCTTTATAGCTGTTAATACATTCTTGCTGCAGTGGTGTCAACGGTATGAGCTCATCTGTGATAATTTTTGTAATACCCTGTTTATCACAAACCTTATAGAAAGCAACATTTCCGAGCTTCGTATGATCTGCTAAAACAATGACTTCACTCGATTTGCTAAGCATTGCTTGCTTCGCTTCTCCTTCATCAATAGCTGTATCTGTTAAGCCTTCATGAAAACTAAGTGCTTTACTTGAAATAAAAGCTTTATCAATATAAATTGTCTCTAGATACTGTTTCAAAGAAGCTCCCATAACAGATAATGATTTCCCACGTAAAAAGCCACCGAGTACAATGACAACAATCTCTGGCACATCTGCTAGTTCAATCGCAATGCTCAGGTTATTTGTCACAACCGTTACATCTTTGCGATCCTTAATAAGTTTACTTACCTCAAGGGCTGTTGTACTCGCATCAAACGCAACGACATCACCATCTTCAATTAACCTAGCAGCTTCACGTGCGATTGCTAACTTCTCTCTCTTATTACTATTTAGACGCTCTTCCATCGAATATTCATATACCCGCTTTGTTTTTAGTTTTACACCACCGTACATCCGAATGACTTTGCCGTCTTTTTCAAGCTTCTCTAAATCTCTTCTTATTGTCATTAATGATACTTGAAATGCATCGCTTAAATATGAAACTTCCACGTGCTCCCTTTGTTCAAGTATCTCAATGATTTTATTTCTTCTCTCTACCGGTGAATTAGACATGATAATCGGTCCTCTTTTTCGTTATTTTCTTATATGTCTAATATACATAAGCAATTTTCTATATAAACCCATCTTGATTTTTCAACATATAAGTCGCTACTACGAAGAACAAAAGATGATCGCTACTTGTTTTCTCTCTGTTTTCACTTGGCATGAGGCAGGAGAGGACCTGACCGCTTCTATGCATGGACAGGCGCTCTCTCCCATCTAAAAAGAAAGGTTTTATATCAGTTTTTCAATTTGTACTTATATATTTCATAATTACTAAAATAACTTTCTTAAATTCTCGGTAAATGGAGCCCTAACAATTCCCTTTTCCGTAATAATTGCTGTTACATTCTCATGCGGCGTTACATCAAACGCTGGATTATATACTTTACTTTCTTTTGGAGCTGAATATTTCCCAAAGCGGTTAATCACTTCAGAAGCATCACGCTCCTCGATCGGAATCTCCTTACCTGTTGGTGTTTTTACATCAATTGTCGGAGTCGGTGCTGCAACATAAAATGGAATGTTATAATATTTCGCTAAAATGGATACACCAAGCGTTCCAATTTTATTTGCCACATCACCGTTTGCCGCTACACGATCGCAGCCAACAATAACTGCATCAATTTTCCCTTGTGACATAACCATTGCCGCCATATTATCCGTAATGACTGTTACATCAATCCCAGCTCGCTGCAGTTCTAGTGCCGTTAACGTAGATCCTTGTAATCTAGGACGTGTCTCATCAGAATAAATCTTTAAATCCCATCCCTTTTCTTTCGCTAGGTACATCGGCGCTGTTGCAGTACCATATTTCGTTGTTGCTAAAGCACCTGCATTACAATGCGTTAGTACACCCATGCCATCTTGGAACAATGTTAATGCATATTCCCCAATTTGGCGGTTAATCTCTTCATCTTCTTTATGAATTCCTTTTGCTTCCTCTAATAACCTATTTTTCAAATCAGCGATAGATAAATGGGAATGTTCTTTTGCCGCATTTTCCATTCTCTCAAGTGCCCAAAATAAGTTCACCGCTGTCGGTCGAGATGTCGCTAAGTACGTGCAGACTCTATTTACTTCTTCTATAAATGACTCCACTGAATCTTCGGATGCCTCTTTTACGCCTAAATACACACCGTAAGCTGCTGAAACACCAATCGCCGGTGCCCCGCGTACTTTCATTACTTGAATGGCATCCCATACACCCTCAGCTGTTGTAAAAGATTCATAGACTACCTCATTCGGTAATAGAGTTTGATCTAATAAAACTAAAGCATCATCTTTCCACTGAATTGGTATTAATTGCTCTGTCATCATCTTCTCTCCTTACTTTGCACTATGGACAGACTGCTCTTTTAACGTTTGTAAAAAACTAGCGCCTGTTTTATATTCATTTGCTCGTAAAATAAACTTCTTCGCTGCCTGTAAACAAATCCGTTCTGCTCCCGCCCGAGCTTCATCACTTGAAATCGATGTAATATCTTTCACCTTTGCTAATCCAACAATGCGGCGAATCAACTCTAAACCCGTCACAGCCGCTGTATCCACTAACACAGATTGTAAATACCAACGATCAAAGCCAGTTTCCTTTGCCATAATCTCTGTTACATGCGTGCTCCACGCTTCTAAAAACTTCTTCTTAAACAAGTCGATTACATCTATAATCGTAGACTCCAGCCAACTCATATAGGTATCTTTTTCCACTCCATCAACCATCGCTACATCTGCATTCACCCAAGCAAATATTAAATTTGCCATCACATTCCCAACGTCATATCCCATCGGGCCATAGAAAGCAAATTCTGGATCAATGACCTTTGTAGAATCCTTTCGTACAAACACAGAGCCAGTATGTAAATCACCATGAAGTAGTGCCTGCGCATTCGTCATAAACGAAAACTTAAGCTTCGCTACTTCCATACGAAGTGCTTCATCTCCATATATATGCTCCCGAATCCAACCTTCATTTATCGAAAACAACTCATTGCGCTTGTTATGATCTGTAAATGGCTCCGAGTACACAAGATCCTCTGTAATCTCACATAACTCTGGATTGATATAATTCTTCACAAGTTCCTTTTTCTCTTTATGATTCATCACTACATCAGATGTTAATAAAAGTGTGTTTACCATGAAAGTAGTTAAATCATCCGCAAGCTTTGGAAACATTTGATGGTTAATCAGTGCCGTCCGTAAAATCGTATGGTCTGATAAATCTTCCATCACACAGCAATTCATCATACTATCAAATAAATACACATCTGGTACAAGCCCAGATGCCAGCTTCCCCTCTAACTGTAAAACGTTTGACTCAATGCGAATTCGATTCGTAGACAACTTAAACTCATCTGAAATACGCGCCGTATCTCCGGCTTGCTTCACAATGACAGAAGTTCCTTTCTCCTTATCCCAAACACGAAACACATAATTTAAATTGCCATCCCCAATTTCCTTGCACTGCAAATCTTTTGCGTTTTCAAACATTGGTAACTTCTCTTTCACATACTCAATAACATTACTAGCTTCCATTAAAAAATACTCTGCGAACTTAGACATGGTTTCTCCCTCCACACTAAATGTAAGCGTTTTCTAAAAGCCATAAAAATAATAGATTGAAAGTATTTTTTCAATCTATGTTATATGTTCTTTTTGTATCATATTTTGTTTGAAACGAACATCTAGTTTTTATTATAGCTTGTTGGGGATGGGAGTCAATGTTTTCCTATATGAAAACGAGAAGCTACTGTTGTATTTTAAGAGCTTCTTGCTTCCTTTTTATTTAATACGCTTTAACCCCTATCCATCTTACATAATGAGCAAAGTTCAAACATCCTGTACTCCATTGTGTTTTATTTATGGTACAGTTCACCGTATTTAATTCTAAATACTCACTGACATTTACTATTTATCTTTTTACTCCTTCTAGCTTCTCAATCCATAAACCAAAAACCTCTCGTTCCCATTCCGCTCATACACCCCAGGCAATCTAACTTCCTCTTTCAATTCAAATGCCGTTTGATTCTCTAAGAAAAAGATATAATCTTCCGATGGATAATATAAAATAATCTCTATTTCTCTCTCTACTTCCTCCACCGAAAGCAATATATTATTGATTACATTCATAAACACTTGCACTGAAAATGGATTAAAGAAATAAAATCGATTGTCACGCGGATCAATCTCATATTCTTGCGCTAAGCAACATTGAAATTGAATTTTATCTTTACTATTTCTCGATTTCTTCGCATAACGTTCTAAATTTTCCATTGCTTCTTTGTAGAACATCTCGTTCATTTCTATTCCAACAGCTGACGCACCACATGCATGATGAATATAGAAATTCAGCCGGCCTTTTCCGCATCCAAAATCAACAATCCGATCACTGCTTTTCATTTCATATTGATCTAATAATATTTCTAGCCCGCTATATGGCGTTGGTTCATAGCGATGATAATGCAGGGACTTATTGAATCCCTTTTGCTCTCCTACTGTTTTTATATTTAATATCGCATCATAATATTGTTCGTTCATTGATTTTCTCCTATTAAGAAATAATACTTTTTATTATACAACATAGAAAAAAAGCCTGATAAAATCAGGCTTTTACTTTAAACCAATATTATTTTAAAGCTTCCAACACAGTTTGCTTCATTATCTCTACTCCATCGATTATACAAGCGTGATCAAACTTCATATAAGGGTGGTGTAACCCGGGCTTTAAATTTGCCCCTAATCCTAACATAACAGCTTTTAAATGCGGCCTTTTGACCGTATAGTAATGAAAATCATCACTTCCTGTAGTAAAAAGTGGCGGTGTGCATCCGTCTTCTCCGTATATTTCAAGAATTCCTTTCCGCATGAGTTGTTCTGCCTCTTCCGATACCTCTGCCCCAGGTGCAATATCAACCCATTCGTAAGAAATCTTCGTTCCCATTGATTCAGCTGATTGAATGACATGTTCTATCTTGTTCGTTAACTCTTCTAGCAATACATTGCTCTCCGCCCTTACATCTAAACCGAATTGCCCATTTCCTGGAATGATATTTAAATTATCTCCACCAGCTTGGCATTTCGTCATTTTGACAGAGTATGATTTTTGCGGTGAGAGCCAGATGTTTTTTAATCCGATATTAATCATAGAAATAACATCAATTGCGTTCACACCTTGATGTGGTCGTGCCCCATGCGCATCATCCCCGTGTATATTCGCTTCTAAAAATCCCGCTGCCCCATGCCAAATAGATGGTGCTGCTTTTTTTAAAGGTAATTCTTCAATTGGTCGTAAATGAACACCAAATAAGAAATCAGCGTCATCCACCGCTCCCTTCTCCACCATCTTTAAAGCACCATTTCCTTTTTCTTCTGCAGGCTGGAAAATAAATCGGACAGTTCCTTTTTGCCAATGCTCATTTTTCAACTGCAAAATAAGTCCCATCGCAATCGTCATATGAGCATCGTGACCACAAGAATGATTTGCTTTAAATTTCCCATCTACTTCTTGCCATAATGCATCCATATCAGCACGAATGGCGATAACTGGTTTCCCGTTCCCCATTTCAGCTATAACTCCAGGGCAATCATCAAATACTTTATATAAAACTCCTTCTTCTTCTAGAAATTTCGTAATATAGGCCGTTGTATTATATTCTTTCCAACTTATTTCAGGATTCTCGTGTAAATGCTGAAAAATTTCGTTTAAACGATCTTGAAGCTCTACTGTTTTCACTTTCCCTTTCTCCTTCCTAAATTCGAAGCAGTTTTCTCATTTATAAAAATCCTATTTTGAAAAACATATTGAATATTCACGCAAATGTCAAGAGATTGTCCCTTCATTTCTTTTGAAATATAATAAGGTAATTAAGATCAGAATTCTGAAAATTCTTTTAAAAATTTACTCATCATTAGTCTAATTAAGAATATATGCAACTTTAAATTTATGATACAAAGGACGTGGATTATACAATGAAAATTACAGCAATTCACCTTTATGCAATCCGTTTACCACTTCGTGATCCATTTATTATCAGCTACGGCACTTACAATGATATGCCTTCTATTATTATAAAAATTGAAACAGATGAAGGTATTGTCGGTTACGGTGAAGGAGTAGCCGATGATCACGTTACAGGCGAAACATGGGAAAGTACCTTTCAAGTTTTAAAACATACATTAGCTCCTGCCTTGCTAGGTGTGAATCCAATGAATATCGAGAAGATACATGACATCATGAATCAAACTATTTATAGTGTTCCTACCGCAAAAGCTGCGATTGATATTGCTTGCTTTGATTTAATTGGGAAAAAGTTAGATCAGCCTGTTTATCAATTGATTGGTGGCCGTTACCATGAAGTGTTTCCAATTACTCATGTTTTAAGTATCGCCTCCCCAGAAGCTATGGCAAAAGAAGCTGCTTCCATGATCAATAAAGGCTATCGCTCTTTTAAAATGAAAGTCGGAACAGATGTCCAAAAAGATGTTGAGAGAATTGAAGCTGTACGTGAACGAGTAGGGAATGATATCGCAATTCGCGTGGATGTAAACCAAGGCTGGAAAAATAGCGCTACTACGTTAACTGCATTACGCTCACTCGGACACTTGAACATTGATTGGATTGAACAACCAGTTATAGCTGACGATATTAATGCAATGGCCTATATTCGCTCAAAAACAGACCTTCCACTTATGATTGACGAAGGACTAAAAAGTTCCCGTGAAATGCGCCAAATTATTCAAATGCAGGCCGCTGATAAAGTGAATATTAAATTAATGAAATGTGGCGGTATATACCCCGCTGTGAAACTCGCTCATCAAGCTGAAATGGCCGGAATTGAATGCCAAGTTGGCTCCATGGTTGAATCATCTGTTGCATCTTCTGCTGGATTCCATGTTGCTTTTTCGAAAAAAATCATCACAAGCGTTGAACTAACAGGACCGTTAAAGTTCACGAAAGATATTGGAGATTTATATTACGACATACCATTTATTCGTCTAAACGAAAAGCCAGGATTAGGCGTCGATGTCAATGAAGATATACTAAATGAATTAACCGTTTTTCAAGACGTTGTTCGCTAAAGGAGGACCACCACATGAACATTCTTTATGAAGGAACATTAAAACAAAACGAACAAAGATTCAAGGTCGCACCATTATCTTTCGATCACATCCAGCAAATTTTATCCTTACAAAATGTTGTAATTGAAACATTAGAAAATACAGATAGCTTGCAACCTCTTACGTTAGAAGAATATCAATATATATTAAACGGAAACGGCTTAATAATTGGTGCATTTGTAGATCAAGAGCTGATTGCGTTTCGTGCACTCTTAGTCCCACCTATTGATGACGAACATTTAGGGTTTGATATTGGTTTAACTGAGGATGATTTAGACCGTGTTATTTACCAAGAAATCTCAAATGTTCATCCAAAGTGCCGTGGAAACGGCATGCAGAAAATATTAGCAACAGTGATTATGGAACAATTAACACAAACAGACAGCAAATACGATTACGTTTGTTGTACAGTTGCGCCATTTAATATTCCGAGTTTGAAAGATAAGTTTGCGCAAGGGATGGAGATTGCTGCGCTGAAGGAGAAGTATGGCGGGAGTATGCGGTATGTATTTGTGAAGGAATTGCGCAAGGATAAAGAAAGAGATTGGACGGATGTTAAGAACATTTCGATGAGTGATGCTAGCGAACAGCAGGCATTACTTTCAGAGGGTTATCGTGGATATGAGATGGAGAAAGTGGATGAGGCTTTCATTGTGAAATTTGGACGATAATATATATACAAAAAGAACCCTAATTCATTAGGGTTCTACTTTATTTCAAGCCACATATCCAAAGTAATAACTAAACCGTCATTTTCCAACTTGATAACGCTAACCAGTTTTCCATCTCCTTATAATCAGGCATTATCTTCCCAACAAGACGCCAAAAAGATCGATCATGATTTAAATGGACCATATGGCACATTTCATGAACAACTACATAGTCAATCACCCTCTGAGGTGCCATTGCTAGCTTCCAATTAAACGTTAACTGTAGATTTGAATCACAAGTTCCCCATGTACGGTTACTATCTGAAATACGGATTAAACGCGGCTTTGTTTTAAAGTTACTTTGATACGATTTAATACTCTTCTCTACTAACGCTTTACACTGTTTATAATAAAATCGTTTTAAAGCTTGTTGTATTTTCTCATTCTTAAGCTCTTTCACATAAATATGCAGCTTATCTCCTTCAAACACTGCATTATCTTGCTCAATACTTGTATCTTGAGAAATCTGTATCGGGTACGTGTTTCCTAAATACAGAAAGCCCTCTCCTTGATCATAAGCCTTTTCCTGTGACCCAAGCACTCTCTCCTGCATTTCCTTACGTGTTTTCTGAATCCAATCCCATTTCTCCTCTAACAACTGGATTATATATTCAACAGGCGTCCCTTTCGGAGCTTGCACCTCAACATTTCCGTAAGAATCTACATAAAGACGTACTGATTTTTTCTTCTTGCAATTTATATGAAAATTGATTGTCTCACCTAAATATGTATGTATCATTTCATCACCTAGCGTATTTGTTCTTGTTATTTTTACAAATAAAAAAGAGTAGGCTACAAACTCCCTACTCTATCTATTATATCATTTACTGCTTTATCATAAATGCTACAATACTGATCCCTTATCCTCTATATTTAACAGCTAGTCCCTTTAAGAAATTCCTTGCGTATCTATCGCCGCACTCTTTGTAATTTTTATGACCTTCTTTTCTTAATAGAGCGCTTAATTCTCCTTTTGTTACGATGACTCCTACGTCTTCTAATATATCAAGCATATCTTCACTTGTTAATGATAGTGCTATCTTCAATTTTTTTAGAACGAGATTATTAACACTTCCATTACTCTTTAAAGACATCGCTTGTCTATCCGATTGCCCTGGTTTTGGATCTTGTTTTCCTCTTTTAAAAGTAATCAAACCATTCAAAAACGACTCTAACATAACATTATTGCATTTTATTTCGTAATCATTTTCAACTACATCACTATCATCGTCAACTTCATCATAGTAACTGTTTTTTAATTTTGTCAGCATCTTTCGCACTTCTTCTTTTGTTACTTCAACGCCACCAAGTTTAAACATCTCCACCATATCTATATCTTTTATATCCAGAGCATATCTTACTCTAATTAAAATATCATTATTGCTTATAGCCATTGTTTGTCCTCCTAAAATGTTGGTTATTTATCCAGCAGTCAAAGCGTATCCTCTAACATGCTTTAAACTATCATGTTTAATATAACTTTTTAGTTAATGTCCGCTAAATTAATACTTTAACACTTTACAGACATGTTTTATAGTCTTACCCAAATTAATACTTGTGAAGGTCATACTAAAAAACTCAAGAGGACCTTGAGTCTGAGGAAAGATTCAAATGATTTTTTGATTTATTCTCTTCTCCTTCCTTGCGCCTATAGATCTGGTCTATATTTATTAAACCCTGAGGTACGCTTATAAGACTCTTTCCACCGTTGCGTTAACGAAAAGAAAAAGCAGTGCTTTGATCTCTCAAAAACACTGCTCATTTTCTGCTTTAAATTTATTTTAAACTCAACCAAGCCACACACTCCACATATGCAGAGTGTATGTGGCAACACAAGGGTGCTGGTGGGTTTATTACATTCTTAAGACCTTTTTCTTTCAGAAAACAGACTTTATCAAACAAAAGTTGTCGGCTGCAAGGGAACTTGAAACTGAATAAAATAAGCACACGTGAGTTGATGTGAATCATTTTCCCTCTAACTTTTTGAGAGTTACACTATTTCACTGTCCTCTGTCCCATCAACACTCTTTTCAAATTTATCAAGCAATGCACGCACTTCATCTGTTGATTTCGTGCTCATCAATTGATTTCTTAATTCAGCAGCTCCATGGAATCCTTTGACATAAATTTTGAAAAAGCGATGAAGCCCTGTGATTGAACGTGGCAGTACTTCTGCATATTGATCTTGAAGATCAAGCTGCAGTCTTAAAAGATCAAGGTATTCTTTACTGCTATGCTCTTTCGGCTCTTTTTCAAAAGCAAAAGGATTTTTAAAGATACCTCGTCCGATCATAACGCCATCAATACCATATTTTTCAGCAAGCTGTAGCCCAGTTTGACGGTCAGGAATGTCTCCATTGATTGTTAGTAGCGTATTTGGTGCGATACGGTCACGTAATTTTTTGATTTCGGGAATTAGCTCCCAATGCGCATCTACTTGGCTCATTTCTTCTCTTGTACGTAAATGAATAGAAAGGTTCGCAATATCCTGTTTTAAAATATGCGTTAACCACTCCTCCCACTCATTTAGCTCCTTAAAGCCAAGTCGTGTTTTCACGCTGACAGGCAGTCCGCCCGCTTTTGCTGCTTGAATAAGTTCTGCGGCAACGTCTGGACGCAGAATAAGGCCACTACCTTTTCCTCTTGATGCCACATTCGGTACAGGGCAGCCCATATTAATATCGATGCCTTTAAATCCTAGCTCTGCCATGCCAATACTCATTTGACGGAAATATTCGGGATTATCCCCCCAAATATGTGCCACCATTGGCTGTTCATCTTCTGTAAAAATCAAACGGCCACGCACACTTTTCATACCCTCTGGATGACAATAGCTATCCGAGTTTGTAAACTCTGTGAAAAATACATCCGGTCGACCAGCTTCACTTACTACGTGACGAAAAACAACATCTGTCACATCTTCCATTGGTGCAAGTACAAAAAATGGTCGTGGTAAATCACGCCAAAAATTATCTATCATTTCAAACTCAAATCCTCTCACTATGGATACAACTTCAAACTCTCGGTCAAAAAATATAAAGCCAAATGTTCCACTTCTTTTACACTTATATCATGCTTAATAACTTATTATCAAACACAAGTACATTTGGACATTTATAATTTGTGAAAAACTATCGTGAAAATCGGCAATGTTTATTTTAACTAAAGTCGGTCCTGAATGGTATTTTTATAAACAAAAAAGCAGATGGTATAGATTTTTTCTATATCAACTGCTTTTCTATTATACCAACTCCAACCAAGCCACACACTCCACATGCGTAGTATGCGGGAACATATCCACAGGCTGTACTTCCTGCGTCTTATATCCGCCTTCTTCTAATACTTTTAAGTCACGTGCTAGTGTTGCTGGATTACATGATACATATACAACGCGTTTTGGCTTCATATCGATGATCGTGTTTAATAGTGCCTCATCGCAACCTTTACGCGGCGGATCGACGACGATTGTATCAGCAATTACGCCTTCTTTATACCAGTTTGGAATGACTACCTCTGCTTCTCCTACTGCAAATTCAGCGTTTGTCATGTTGTTTAATGCAGCATTTCGATTTGCGTCTTCAATTGCTTCTGGGACGATTTCAACGCCGTATACTTTTTTCGCTTTTTGCGCTAGGAATAGCGAGATTGATCCGATTCCGCAGTATGCGTCGATTACTGTTTCATTTCCATCTAATTTTGCATATTCTAATGCTTTGTCATATAGCACTTTCGTTTGTTCTGGGTTTACTTGATAGAAAGAACGTGCTGAGATAGCAAATTTAATATCACCGATAAAATCATAAATATATTCTGATCCATATAGGACTGTTGTTGTGTCTCCGAAAATTACGTTTGTACGTTTCGTGTTTACGTTTTGAACAATTGATTTTACATTTGGGAACTTCGCTGTAATTTCTTCGATGATCGCCTTTTTGTTTGGAAGCTCTGCCGTACGTGTAATGAAGACAAGCATAATTTCCCCTGTTACTTGTCCGTACCTAGCCATTACGTGGCGAAGTGTTCCTTTATGACGTTCTTCGTTGTACGCTGTGATGCCATGCTTTTCACAAATACGTTTTACTTCTTGAATTAATGCATCATTTTCTTCTGCTTGAATTAAGCATGTTTCCATATTAATGATGTCATGTGTTCCTTGGCGATAAAAACCAGCTACAAGCCCGCCTTCACGTTCTCCAATCGGTACTTGTGCTTTGTTTCGATAAACCCACGGATTCTCCATACCAAGAACAGGATGAACTGGTACGTCGTGCAGTCCACCGATGCGCTGCATTACGTCACGCACTTGTTTTTCTTTCGCCTTTAGTTGTCCTTCATATGTTAAGTGCTGAAGCTGACAACCGCCGCATTGGTTGTAAACTGGGCATTCTGCATCTTTACGATATGGACTTTCTGTATGAAGCTTCATTAAACGGCCAAATGCGAAGTTCTTCTTTACTTTAATAATTTTAATTTGTGCTTCTTCACCTGGTAACCCGTTTTTTACGAAAATAGGATATCCTTTCACTTTCGCAACACCGGCACCATCATGTGTTAAATCTTCAAATACTACATCTATAAACTCGTTCTTTTCAACTGGTGGCGTCATTTTATTACTCATTTTCCGACCTCTCTTTTTCATAACACTGCGTTACATTTTACCATACTCATATGCTCTTTATCCATTGGAAGAAAAAAAGCTATTGACGAATTTTGTTGACTAATGTTACGCTACTAATAATTTAATACGGACGATGTTCCCTCATATATACTTGATAATATGGATCGAGAGTTTCTACCCGGCAACCGAAAATTGCTGGACTATGGGGAAAACTAATGAATATTAGCTTGTTTGTGTATACAAAGACTCATATTGATTAGCTTTCTCTCATAGATGAAAGTGAATCCATATGGGTCTTTTTTTATTTTTTACTTTTCTAAAAGGTCAGACATCTTACGTATGACATGAAACCTCTCCTATTTTAATTATATATATTCATTTTGACTTTTCAGTATATCGGTTAGCTATGAAGAATAAAAAGTGGCCCGCTCTTGTTTTCTCTTTTTGGTTTCACTTGGCACGGGGCTAAAAAAGGCTCTGACCGCTTCTATGCTTGATCAGATCCTCTCTTACATCTAAAAAGAAAGGGTTTTTATGTCGGTTTTTCAAATTGTATTTATATAGTTATATAATGAGCGTTTTATGTAAAAACTTTATACGAACTTCTGAAAGGGGCAACTACATGCAATATGTAATGAGCGTTATCGGCATTCTTGTCGTGTTAGGTTTATGTTTTGCTTTGTCAAACAACAAAAGTAAAATCAACTTCCGTGCAATTGCTATTATGATTGGTTTCCAAATTTTAATTGGTTGGTTTATGTTTGGCACAAAAATTGGTCAACAGATCATCATTTTAATTAGTAAGGTTTTCAACAAACTAATTAAACTTGGTACGACAGGTGTCGATTTTCTCTTTAATGGAATTCAAAGAGACTTTGTCTTTTTCTTAAATGTATTATTAATTATTGTCTTTTTCTCAGCACTACTTTCTATTTTCAGTTATTTAGGTGTTTTACCATTCATCGTTCGAATTGTCGGCGGTGCAATTTCCAAAATTACTGGTTTACCACGCGTTGAATCATTCCATGCGGTAAACTCTGTATTCTTTGGTTCAAGCGAAGCATTAATCGTTATTAAAAATGACCTACAGCATTTTAATAAAAACCGTATGTTCATCATTTGCTGTTCAGCAATGAGCTCCGTTTCAGCTTCTGTTACAGCATCATACGTAATGATGCTAGATGCGAAATACGTACTAGCAGCGTTGCCACTGAATTTATTCTCTAGCTTAATTGTTTGTTCTTTATTAACACCAGTTGATACAAAGAAAGAAGAAGAAACAGTTCAGAAATTCGATAGAAGTCTATTTGGAGACAGCTTTATCGGTGCAATGATTAACGGTGCATTAGATGGTTTAAAAGTAGCCGGTATCGTTGCTGCTTTAATGATCGCCTTTATCGGTGTGATGGAAGTTGTAAACTATGTAATTAGCGCAGCTTCAGGCGCAATGGGCCATGCGATTACACTGCAACAAATCTTCGGTTACATTCTTGCACCATTTGCATTCCTAATGGGTATTCCAGCTCACGATATTATCCCAGCTGGCGGAATCATGGGAACAAAAATTGTTTTAAATGAATTTGTGGCTATTCTTGATTTAAAAGAAGTTGCAAAAACATTATCTCCACGTACAGTTGGAATCGTTACTGTATTCTTAATTAGCTTCGCAAGTATTAGCCAAATCGGTGCGATCGTTGGTACAATTCGTGCCCTTTCCGAAAAACAAGGAAGTATCGTATCTAAGTTTGGTTGGAAAATGCTATTTGCATCAACACTTGCTTCTATTTTATCCGCTACGATTGCTGGATTATTTATTTAACAATGAATTACCCTATCCTTCCTTTCATTTTGGAATGTTGGGGTGATTTTTTTATGAGCGAAGGTCACCAATCTGCAAATGAAATGTAATCATATGCAATATTGCATACATTTTTCAATACGATTTTTCTTTTTTATATTAAGAAATATATATATACTAGTATTGGCCAGAAGATGTATTCTGTCTGTTTACAGTGAAAGAAATATCCAACAACAAAAACCCAAAAGTAAAAAAAGCGTTTTTAAAGATACCTCCGAAATTAGCTATTTTTCGGAGGTATCTTTTTTCATAAGGCAATCTATAACTACAATTGTTTTTATTTACAAAATTTTACATAAGACAAATCCCATGCAATTGAACTGCATTTTTGTCGAATTCTCCCAAAAGAGATATTCCCCTCTATATTTCATAGTGATATGATAGACAAGGGTATGATTCAAATAGAAATATTTGAATCAATAATCTCTTATAACAAGACAAATAGAGAAATTATTACATATAAGAGACAAAACTAAAAACACAATAGAAGGATGATATTATGAAGAAATATGCATGTATCGCTTTGCTTTCTTCTGCTATTCTCGTAGGTTGTAACACTAGCACTACTAGTGAAAAACAGACAAAAGAAGCAACTTACAAGAGCCAAAAGGAAACGAAAGAAGTACAAGCCAAAGCAGTAGAAATACCTGTAACTCAAGGACTCATTTCATGGGATCCATTTGAATACAATGCAAAGAATACGACACTTTATACAAAGAACTTAAGAGATTCATTTAAGGAAGTGCGTTACAATATTTGGCGTACAGCTGATGGACCTACAAGTAAACAAACCTTTGTATCACAAGAAAAAGCGCGTGATTTTGCTCTCCCATTTCATTTACAATCATTTCATTTAAAACGTGGAGAATTTCAAATTGAAACAGTGGGATTAAAAAATGACAACACTGAAGTTCCTCTAGTGAAATCTACGATTACATTCCAGCAATATGCACCTTTCCTTATGTACCATGCTATTGAAAAATATCCTGGACCAGGTGATGGCGATTTAGGTTTATATGTACCACCAGAACAATTTGAAAAACATATGCAATATTTAAAAGATAACGGTTATACAATGTTAACGTTTGAACGTTGGGGCGAGGTAAATCGTGTCAATAAACCTGTCTTTGTGACAATGGATGATGGCCGAAAAAATAATATGAACGCTCTTCATATTTTGCAAAAATTAAAAGATGATAAATTCCAACCAGCAGCAACCGAATTCCTCGTTTCAAGTACTATTGATACACCAAATCGTCTTACGACAGATGATATAAAACAAATGCTTGATTCGGGTATTTTTTCCATTCAATCTCATACTGCTAATCATGCAATGATGGCTTATACAAGTAATTATGATGAAGAATTACGTGTATCTAAAGAAAAAATTGAAAATCTTACAGGCAAAAAAGTGATCGCCCTTGCCTATCCAGTAGGTTCTTATAATGACCCAGCTGTGGAAGAAACAAAGAAACATTATGAATTTGCGGTAACTACCGATCATGGAACTCATATTACAAAAGGCACACCAAATGAACAATACTTAATTAAGCGACATTTTGTTGGCCCTAATACAACAATGGCGCAGTTTACATCACTTGTGAAAGAAAAATATTAATCGTTTTTTAGGCTGCTTTCATGAAAAAGTAGCCTTTTCTTTTATTTATTTTTCCAACTTTAAAATTAGCTTAAATTTTAGCCTTGAACATTTAGCTCCACTTTTATAAATGTTATAATTTGTAAAAAGATTAATGGAGGTACAAATGAAATTACATGCTCTTTTTGATTTCCTACATTTATTATTTTTCAGCATAAAAAGTCATTATGTTCTCGGCATCCCTAGTTATGTATTTTTAATTCCTTTCATTTTTGTTGTTGGCTACATGATCATAACGCTGAACAAGCCTGCAAAAAGAAAAAGACTTCGAAGTAGAGAAACATCTTAACTATTTGTTTCTTTGAACTACCATCACTTTACTATAACGATATAAAGTGAAACTTTAATCAGCCCGACCTCTTCATTTCTCTCTGAATCTTAAGGTGAGGGTCTTACTGCCCGTTCATGCGGGGAAAAAGTGAATACACAATAGAAGGTGATCGTTATGAAAAAATATGCAGCTATTGCTTTATGTACATCTGCCATTCTAGCAGGGTGTAATTCTAACAATACAAATAATGAACCTAAAAAAGAGAAAACGGTTCAAGAACAGCCAAAAAAGCAAGTAGAAAAAGTGCAACCACAGGGTACAATATCTTGGAGTTCTATTACACATGAATCCACAAATACAGCTATCCATATAACGGATTTAAAAGATTCTTTAACCGAGGTACAATATAAAATTTGGCGAACTGCTGATGGAAAAGAAAGCGCAAAATTATTTTCATCCAAAGATAAAAACAAACAGTTTGCAATTCCTTTTGATATTAAAGAATTTGACGGCAAACGTGGTGAATATCAAATTGAAGCATCTGGTTTAAAAGAAGGTGGAAAAAGTATTCTGCTCACAACATCCACCATCACGTTTCAGCAGCATGTTCCTGTCTTAATGTATCACGCGATTGAGGATTATTATGGTCAAGGAATAAAAGGCTTATTTGTCTCACCTGCGAACTTCGAAGCGCAAATGAAATATTTAAAAGAAAACAGCTATACATTATTAACGTTCGAACGTTGGAATGATATTAATAAAGTAAATAAACCAATTCTTGTTACGTTTGATGATGGTATGAAAAATAATATGAATGCATTTCATATTCTACAAAAGTTAAAAGACGATACATTTAAGCCGACAGCAACCGAATATATGATTGTTGATAACATCGATGCAGAAGGCTCCTTATCCACCGCGGATATAAAAGAGATGGTTGATTCGGGTATTTTCTCTGTCCAATCTCATACAGCAACACATGCTGATTTACCGAAAATCACAAACTATGAGGGAGAGTTAAAGGGTTCAAAAGAAAAGCTTGAAAAGATCACTGGTAAACCTGTCATTGCAATTGCATACCCGTTTGGTCATGTAAATGATAAAGTTGTAGAAGAAACAAAGAAATATTATCAATTTGCGACAACGACAAAACCAGGACAGTTCATTACAAAAGGTGAGCCAGATGAACTGTTAAAAATGAAACGCGTTCGTATGCACAACACTACTACAGTTGAACAGTTTGCTACTTCTATTAAATAAACTTGGGTTTACTACCCATAAATAATCGAGTAAGAATAAAAATTATTATAACTAGAAAAATGAGTACGATACTTTTCATATCGCACTCATTTTTTTAATAACTCTTAACAATATGGGATAATTTCAATAAGGAAATCGTTTACTACTATTAAATTTTTATAAACTTACCATTGAATTTAGTAAAAGAAAAGCCATTAAATTTTTCGTTATAGATTGCTTTATGATCTTTCAGAATTCCAATCGCTACTGCTTCCCCGAGCTTTAAGCCTTCTATCGTGTCAGAACGCCAATGAACACCAGCTGTACCACGGCCAAGCCCAATATTGGTAGCAAGCTTATTCAATTCCCCTCCGACTTTCAAAGGTTGTCCTGAATAAGAGAGCAAAGAAAGACCATCAGAACTCGCTACAACTGGTTTTGGAATGACAAACGATTCATTAAAAAAGGCTTTCAATACAGTGACACCAGCTCCCATAAGAGTTGCATGTCCCGCAGGGTATGCAGGATGAGTCGGACAGCCTTCAGGATACGCTAACGGGAGTAAATACGTTCCAAACTTGCTAAATACTTCGGAAATAACTTGCGAATTTAATAATTCTGGATGAATCGGATAATGAGTATCACCTGTTAGCTGATTATGAACACGCCCTCCAAACTCTTCAGGGCGGATTCTGCGATGAACTAAAAACTTTTGACACCATGCCGCTTCAAGTGCTGCCTTTGCCGTCTTACCCACTAAATCCAAAATATGAGGGGCACCGAAGGTAACAAAACCATTCTGAGTTTTTGAATGTAAGTAGGGGTTATTGGATGATAATGCTCCTTTTCCAAAGCTAAGTAATATCAAACACGCAGAAAGACAAGCTTGGTAGGAAAAATCTTGATGAACAAATTCAGCTAGGTCACGACCATTACGAATATAACGAGTGACTGTATCAAATATAATTTCCTTCGGAGATAAACCATTTTGGATATCCAGCCATTCTTGGTAAGCAGTCATATAATCTTTATCAGATACAGTAGTACGATATTTTTGAATCATTGTTGTAGCTCCATAGGGAACATCTTGCCATAAAAATTGAGAAATATAAGGTCCTATCAGACCACCAGGTATTCCACCACGAAACAAAGTCTCTGTAGTAACGCTACCATTAACTTTAGGTCCACGGAAATCCGACAAACTTGATAATTCAGAAGCCGCTGCTAAAGTAAGAGAATTACTATTATATTCAGCAAAAGGCACATCACGTGTCAATGCCTGCCAGTATAGTTCAGTCATTTCACTTGCTTCCCAGGCACTACTAAAAGCTGGAGGTACCGCGATACTTAAATGGTGAGAATCCGGTCCTTCTAGCCCATAAGCATAAGCTGCTTGTGGATTGGCAAGCTTCACTACACCACCAAGCGTTAAACATTCAAAAGCATCTGGCTTTCCCTTCTTAAGTGCCTCAATCCATTTTTTATAAGCATAAATATCAACTTCCCCTAAAGAATTATGTGGTAAAGCCTTGGAGAAGCTAGCAATTTTATTATCAAACAATTTTTCATCTCCGTTACAGAATTGAACTGGAAGAGGAATACCTTTTTGATAATCTGCAGCTTGAAAACGAACTCGGAATGCCTTATCACAACGCTCATATGGGGACATAGGTCCTATCTCACAATTCTTTTCTATATATGGATAACAATCTTTTCTATTTCGATTCGGATTTCGTCCCATTTTATCAACCTTTCACACTACATATTCATAACCATTTTCTTTCAAATCTTATTTAATATATGTTTATGCTTGTTTACCTGATTATTCTACTCAATCAATTGCCCATTTTCTCACAACACATCGTCAAAATACGAAATTAAGATTAATATAATTGAGGCACCGTTTATATTTTTTAAATTTTCTTGTATTATGTATATAAGAAATCTTTTGAATAAAGGGGATTATACCTATGTCATTTGAACAATCATTAGAAAAGTATGCTGCTCTTGCAGTAAATGTCGGTGTTAATATTCAGCCTGGACAAACATTATCTATTAATGCGCCACTTGAGGCAGCTCCATTTGTCCGTCTTATTACAGAAAAAGCATATAAATCAGGCGCAAAGCATGTATATGTAGATTGGAACGATGAGGTATTAACACGTTTAAAATTTGATTTAGCTCCTGAAGAAGCATTCTCAGAATTCCCTGCTTGGAAGGCACATGCACGTGAAGAATTGGCAAAAGAAGGCGCTGCATTTATGTCTATCTATGCAGAAAATCCAGATTTATTAAAAGGTGTAGATGCAAAACGAATTGCAAGTGCTCATAAGGTTGCTGGAGAAGCAATGAAGGTATACCGTGATTATGTACAAGCAGATAAAGTAAGCTGGTGCGTAATCTCTGTTCCTACGAGAGAATGGGCTGCAAAAGTATTCCCTGATGTAGCACCAGAAGAGCAACAAGAAAAGCTATGGGATGCAATTTTCCAAGCAACTCGTGCAGATTTAGAAAATCCTATTGAAGCATGGAAAGAACATGATGAAACATTACATACAAAAGTAGACTACTTAAACGAAAAACATTATAAAGCTCTTCACTATACAGGTCCTGGAACAGATTTAACAATTGAACTTCCAGAAAAACATGTATGGGCTGGCGCTGGTAGCTTAAATGAAAAGAATATACCATTTATGGCTAACATTCCGACAGAAGAAGTCTTTACTATGCCATTAAAAACAGGTGTAAACGGTCAAGTATCGAGCACAAAACCATTAGTATTTGCAGGTAACATCATCGATAACTTTACACTAACATTCGAAAATGGTCGCATTGTTGACTACAAAGCTGATGTTGGCGAAGAAGCACTAAAACATTTAGTAGAAACAGATGAAGGCTCTCACTTCTTAGGAGAAGTCGCATTAGTACCTCATGATTCACCGATTTCTAATACAAACATTTTATTCTATAATACGCTATTTGATGAAAATGCATCTTGCCATTTAGCAATTGGGAATGCTTATGCATTTAACTTAGATGGTGGTAAAACGATGACAAAAGAAGAGCTTGCAGAAAATGGAGCAAACTCTAGTATTACACACGAAGACTTTATGATTGGTTCAGCAGAGCTTGATATTGATGGTATTACAGCTGACGGAACACATGAACCAATTTTCCGTAAAGGTAACTGGGCATTCTAAGAATACAAATTATTTAATGAAAAGAGCCATTTTCCTAGAAAAAGGCTCTTTTCACTTTTTAGTATACTGCCTTAATATAATCAATGTATAAAGTTTTGTTATTATAATATTCAAAATAAAAGGAGGAGTTTTCATGCCAACAGCAATTGCGATTTTAACATTCGTTGGTAAAGTGATTCCATTAGTAACAGATCTATTGAAAGCACTCATGTAAACTTATTCTTTTATATTAATTTATCCTCACATAATAAAAAGGTTGTTTTCATTTTAGAAAACAACCTTTTTTTACTTTATTATAGTCCTAAAGAAATGTATTTAATTTCTAAATATTCGTCAATTCCAAAATGACCCCCTTCACGACCAATACCACTTTCTTTATATCCGCCAAACGGAGCTTGTGCAACTGATGGAAGGCCATCATTTAAACCGATAATGCCATATTCTAATGCTTCACTAATTTGAAATGCTTGACTAATATCTTTTGTAAATACATATGCAGCTAAACCATACGGAGTATTATTAGCTCGTTCAATTACTTCTTCAACCGTTTCAAATTTTGCAACAGGCGCAACTGGTCCAAATGTTTCCTCATTCATACATAACATTGTATCGTTTGCTCCTCCAATTACAGTTGGTTCAATAAAGTAACCATTTAATTCTGCAATTGTTTGTCCTCCATAAAGGATTTCGCCGCCTTTTTGGATAGCATCTTCTATATGTTCCTTTACTTTTTCTACTGCATTCGCATCAATAAGCGGCCCTACAGTCGTACCTTCTCCAAATCCATCTCCTACCTTAAGCTGACCTACTGCTTTTTGAAACTTCTCTGCAAATTCTCCATATACCGCTTCTTGTACAAATACGCGATTTGTACATATGCATGTTTGACCAGCATTACGGAATTTCGAACCAATTACCGCTTCTACGGCTTTATCTAAATCCGCATCATTCATCACAATAAACGGAGCATGCCCCCCTAATTCAAGTGACACTTTTTTCATTGTTTTCGCTGCACCACACATTAATTCTTTTCCGATTTCAGTTGATCCCGTAAACGAAACCTTTCTCACACGTCCATCATTCATCCACGTATCAGCGATAGCCTTTGCACTACCTGTTACAATGTTTAAAACGCCCTTTGGAATATCAGCCTCATGTGCAAGTTCAGCTAATTTTAATGCTGTTAACGGCGTTTGACTTGCAGGCTTTACAACTGCTGTGCAACCTGCTGCAAGCGCTGGAGCTACTTTTCTTGTAATCATAGCAGCTGGAAAATTCCACGGTGTAATTGCTGCAATAACACCAACAGGCTGTTTTATTACTAAGATGCGTTTATCTGGATGAGAAGCTGGAATCATCTCACCATATACTCGCTTTCCTTCTTCTGCATACCATTCTACAAAACTATTCGCATAATTCACTTCACCAAGTGCTTCTGCAAATGGCTTCCCTTGCTCTTTCGTCATAATTGCTGCGATTTCTTCTTTATTTTCATCAATTAGTGCAAACCACTTTTTTAATTTTTGCGCACGGTCAGCTGCAGTTAATTTTGACCAAGATTTAAAAGCTTCATGTGCAGCATCTACCGCTTGCTTCGCCTCAATGACTCCGCCTTTTGGAACAGTTGCAAATACTTCCTGCGTCGCAGGATTATTAATTTCAATTTGTTCCTGTAGCCCGATCCATTCCCCATTTATATACATTGCTTTCTGTTCTAAATTTATATAAGTCGCTTTCTTATCCAACGTTTTCTTCCTCCTTTATATTCACTTCATTTTCTTCTATATTTCTATCATACTTTCAAAAAAGCATTCGAACAAAGAAATAGCCTTCACTCGTTTTCTCTCTTTATTTTCACTTGGAATGGGACAGTTTCTATGCATGGACGGATGCTCTCTCCCCCCTAAAAAGAAAGGTTCTATATCATTTTTTCAATTTGTATTTATATAAATTCCTCTCCTATAAACCTCTTAATTTTCCTCGTCGCTGCAGACTGGCTTATTTTCAAAAACTCTGCTACTTTATAGCTTGATCCATATGTTTTATACGCTTTAAGGATAATATTCCGTTCTACTTCTTCCAACATTTTATAGAGGCTTTGACCGGACTGTTCAACTGTTGATCCATGCATAGATAATGGTAAGTCTTCAATCGTTACAATGTTATCTGCAGTAATGACAATTCTTTCAATCACATTTTCTATTTCTCTATTATTCCCTTCCCAAGGGTACCCTACAAACATTTGTAAAGTACTAGGGGCCAATTTTACATCACGTCCATACTTCTCGTTAAAGTGATGTAAGTAATGATAGACTAAAGGTAAAATATCTTCCGTTCTTTCACGAAGTGGAGGGATATGAATCGGTATTACATTTAAACGATAGTATAAATCTTTTCGGAAAGTACCTTGTTTCACCATTTCAGCCAAATCTCTATTCGTAGCTGCTACAATACGAACATCTACTTTTTTTAGTTCCCTACCTCCTACTGAGCGGAATGTTTTTTCTTGTAATACTTGTAACAGTTTCGCCTGAATTTCAAGTGGCATTTCACCAATCTCGTCTAAGAAAAGAGTTCCTTTATGAACTAGCTCTAAAATCCCTTTTTTTCCTTCGCGGTTTGCACCTGTAAATGAACCACCTGAATAGCCAAACAGTTCCGATTCGATTAAATTTGTCGGCAATGCCGCACAATTAATTTCATAAAACATTTCATTTTTACGATGACTCACTTCATGCAAATGACGCACTAATCTACTTTTCCCTACACCAGTCTCGCCTAAAATAAGAACCGTACTATCTACCACAGAAACTTTTTTGATTGTTGTAACTATTTTTTGCATAGCTACACTTTTAAAAATAAGCCCCTCATATTCATACGTTTCTCTTAACTCTTTTTTATATGTCTTTAACTGATTATCCATCTCTTCGACCTTTTTTCGTAATTGGTAGAGTTCAGTGAGATCACGAGAATAACTAATTACCCTTCGCAAATTCCCTTGTTCATCAAACACAGGCCTTGTACGAACGTGTAAATACTCTCCTGATTTTGTTGTCTGAACAAGTTCAATTGGCTTTTTCTTCTCAATTACTTCTAATGTTGCAGATGGATAAAAGATCCCTTCTTTTTGTAGTTCTTTTACATGCTTACCTACTAACTCCTCAGCAGATAATTGATAGTGTCTTTCGCATGTACTATTTACACGGACAACAGTTCCTTCCTCATCCGTAACAAAAATCTCATCAAATGCATATTCAAATACATCTTTTAAATCCATAAATGCTCGTTCCTTTTCTGCAACCATTCCAGCCACTCCTCAAATTCAAGTACATTGCTTCACTTTATTATCTCTTACATTTCATTATAAAATGAAACCTACATTTAAGGGAATTTTCTGTATATTCAACAAAGCAAACTAGAATGGTCACAAATATGTTATATATATATCCATTTTGATTTTCCGACATATAAGGCGCTACTATAAAGAACAAACGGTAATCTATGGTCGTTTCCTCTCTTTGCTCTAACTTTGCATGAGGCTGGAAGAGAGTCTGACCACTTCTATGCATGGACGGATGCTCTCTCCACCTAAAAAAAGAAAGGTTTTATGCCGTTTTTTCAATTTGCATTCTATTATTTACACACGAGCTATATCCGCTTGCTCATAACAAGCTTGCAGGGAATCTTCAATAATTGTAAGCCCCTCTTCTAGCTGCTCATCTGTAATGACAAGTGGCATTAATACACGAACTACATTCCCATACGTTCCAGCAGATAATAAGAGCAATCCACGTCTATTTGCTTCAGCGCATAAATTTGCTGTTAATGCTTTATCCGCTTCTTTCGTTGTACGATCTTTAACAAGTTCGAACGCACACATTGCTCCTAAGCCACGCACATCACCAATACAATTATATTTTTTCTTCATTGCTTCAAATCGATCCATCACAACTTTTCCTACATGTACAGCTCGATCATTTAATTTTTCTTTCTCTATAATATCCAAAACAGCTAATGCCGCAGCGCAGCCTAATGGACTTCCAGCGTATGTTCCACCAAGTTCCCCTGGTGCTGATTCATTCATAACTTCTTTTCGGCCAATAACGCCACTAATCGGTACTCCTGCCCCTAATGATTTTGAAACAGTAATTAAATCTGGAACTACATCATAATGATCAATTGCAAAGTATTTTCCTGTACGGCTAAATCCTGTTTGAATTTCATCAGCTACAAATAAAATACCATGTTCAGAGCAAAGACGACGTACTTCTTGTACAAACTTTTTACTTGGAATGATAAAACCACCTTCACCTTGGACTGGTTCCATCACAACAGCTGCTATACTTTCTGGTGCAACTTCTGATATTAAAAAATTCTTAAATTCTTCAATAATGAAGTTATCGTATTGTTCGTCTGTTAAACCTTCTGGACGACGGTATTCATATGGAAATGGTGCTTTATATACTTCCGGTGCAAATGGACCAAATCCGAATTTATATGGCTTTACTTTACTTGTCATCGTCATTGTCATCAATGTACGACCATGAAACCCTTTTGAAAACGCAATAATGCCAGGTCTTTTCGTATATTTACGAGCAATTTTCACAGCATTTTCAACTGCTTCAGCACCGCTATTTAAAAATAATACTTGTTTTTCAAATTTTCCAGGAGCTAATGCAGCAAGCTTCTCTGCTAATTCAATATATGGCTCATACATCATTACATTAAATCCAGTATGAATATATTGATCTACTTGTTTATGAAGCGCCTCTTTCACAGCAGGGTGACAATGTCCTACGTTAATCGTTCCAATTGCTCCTGCAAAATCGATAAATTGATTTCCATCTACATCTGTTACAAGCGCACCATCGGCTGACTGTACGAATGTTGAAATCCCATTACTCACGCCCCTTGGTACGATATTTTGACGGCGTTCTAATAAAGAAGCTGCCTTTGGTCCTGGAATTTGTTCATTTACTTTAGCGAATTTTGTATTCATCGTTTCTCCCATCCTTTTCTATGCTATGATTTTCTTTTTCTATATTGCAAGATGTATGCCAATTTACAAATGTAGTGTTGTTCTAACATTCCTAGTATTTCGACATAAAAAATAAGTCTATAAAGACTTGTTATGAGTCTCTATAGACTTATTTTATTTATACATTAGACTTCCTTTGTTCCCAAATAAATTCACCCGAGCTAGAAATAAGATCCCCTACAGAATCTAGTACAACATCGGCAAGTGGTGCTAATGTTTGTCGATCCCCCGTCCCAGAAAGAACACCAATTGCATAACAACCGCCACTATTTTTCGCTAAATGTAAATCGGTCGGTGTATCGCCAACTACCGCTACTTCCGATGAATCCAAGCTAAACTTCTCGCAAAATGCTTCTACAATTTGTTTATCTGGTTTTTGTGCCGGAAATGTATCTGCAGTTACAATACAATCAAAGAAAGATTCCAATCGATACTGCTTTAAAAATAATTCTGTCGGTGCAAAATCATCAGCTGTCACCACTCCTAAAATGAAACCTTTATCTTTCAATGTTTGTAAAACCCTTGGTAAATCTGCTGTCATTCTCATATGTGAACGATGTTCGTACATAAGAGTAAATAGTTTTCCACTTATCCAGTGATGCATATCACTCTTTTTAACAGACGGTATATACTTACAACAAATTTTCGCTATATCGAGGCTTGTTCCTGCTGCTAATACACTACTTGGATGAACAAACGCCCCTTTAACACCAATTTCTTCCAAAATAGTCAACTGTAATGATTGAGGTAATTGATGTAGTTCTATAAGTTCAGCTACAAGTTCTTCTGCAACTTTAATCCAAATCGAATGAAAATCCATTAATGTTCCATCTTTATCAAAGAGTATTGCCTTTATCTTCTCCATAACACACCCTACCTTTCTGCCCTTCTCACATTCAGTGTAGCAAGTAAATGTGGATATAAGATGAACGCATTGTAAAAATACATTGAAAATCAAACCAACTCCCAATTTACAAAAGGAATTAATGACACGATTCCATCGACACATTCCTATATATATAAATAAAAAAGGATACCTTTATAAGGTATCCTCTTTATGTTCTGGAACAAATAGTTCAAGACAATGATATATATTTTCAAATTCCATTGGCGCATCTCCGCCATATTCACCATCTAAATTAATCATTAATTTATCCGGCGAATGAACCTTAATACGATTTGCCTGCGTATATAAAACTTTTGGATTATTAATATGCTCACCGCGCTGTGCTTGTGTTGCTGCTTTAATCAAATCAGCAATAGAACCCTTCTTCAGCACTAATAAGTCAAATAAACCATCGTTAATAGATGCATATGGTGCAACCTTTTCAAAACCACCAACTGAACGGGTATTCGTAATTAAAAACATCGTAATCTCTTCTTGCAATAGCTTTCCATCATACTCGATTTCAACGTATGTTGGATGTAATGACGGCAGCATTTCGATACCTTTTAAATAATAGGCAAGCTGTCCTAGTACTGTTTTCAGCTTACTTGGTACTTCGTATGTTAATTCTGTAATACGTCCGCCGCCAGCAATGTTAATAAAATATGTATCGTTCGCTCTACCAAGGTCTAATGGAACAGTCTTACCTTCACAAATAATATCTGCCGCCTCTTCAATAGAACGCGGTACACCGATTGCACGTGCAAAATCATTTGTTGTCCCAACTGGAATGATTCCGAATTTCGGACGATATTCATTCCCTACTAAACCATTCACCACTTCATTTAACGTCCCGTCACCACCAGCTGCAATGACAACATCAAATTTACGATTTGCCGCTTGCCTCGCTGCCACAGTCGCATCTCCAGGACCCGTTGTCGCATGACAAGATGTTTCATATCCAGCTTGTTCTAATTTTTGTAATACTTCTGGTAAGTTCTTTTTAATTAACTCACGGCCAGAAGTAGGGTTATAAATTATTCTTGCTCGCTTCATCATTCATTAGCACAGGAAATTTCTCATTCACCATTCACAGAAAAAGAATATACCGAATCTTTATTCAGCGTTCCTATGCCTACCTCCTCTCATCTCCATATCCTTCCTTTAGCCCATTTAAAAGGACAAATAAGGACCCAGGTTCATACCGCTTTACATCAGCAAAATATAAAGAACAACCTACTAATGAAAGCTTTGCTTTATTGAACTAAGTAATATATATCATTTCACCATTCATAGTACTTTCTGTTTCTTACATACAAAACAGGGGATAACAATTATCTATTATTTCACGAGATGAAAAAACTCTCTATGTCTAGATTTATCATTATTCCCACCTTTTTGCAACTATCATACCATAGTTGCTATACAAACATTTTCTCACTTTTGTCAGTTAATCAAACGTTTGTTTAAATAATTTCTTAATTTAAACAAACGTTTGATTAACTCAGAAAAAACACCCAAATATGGGTGCTTTCTCTGATTAATCTTTACTATTTGATAACCGCTTAACTTCATAAGCTAGGCTATCCAGTTCCACTTTTCTTTATTATCGCTTGTTGATTTCTTCTAACAAGATTTTATTAACAAGTGGTGGGTTTGCTTGTCCTTTTGTCGCCTTCATAATTTGACCCACTAAGAAGCCAATTGCACGGTCTTTACCGTTTTTAAAGTCTTCAATAGATTGTTCGTTATTATCAAGAATTTCTGTTACGACCTTACGAAGTGTACCTTCGTCAGAAATTTGAACAAGACCTTTTGCTTTAACGATTTCTTCTGGGTCTCCACCTTTTTCAATTAATTCGTTAAATACTTTTTTCGCAATTTTAGATGAAATTGTACCTTTTTCAATTAATTGAACCATTTTAGATAGACCAGCTGGCGTTAATGCTACGTCTTTTAATTCTTTTTGTTGTTTATTTAAGTATGCAAGTACTTCACCCATTAACCAGTTTGATGTTAATTTCGCGTCTGCACCGTCTACAATTGTTGCTTCAAAGAAATCAGACATCTCTTTTGTTAATGTTAATACGTGTGCATCATAAGCTGGTAAACCAAGTTCTTCAACATAGCGTACTTTACGAGCATCTGGAAGTTCTGGAATAGAAGCGCGAACGCGTTCTTTCCACTCATCATCGATGTAAAGTTCAACTAAGTCTGGCTCTGGGAAGTAACGGTAATCGTCAGATCCTTCTTTTACACGCATTAAGATTGTTTTCTTTGTTGCTTCATCATAACGACGTGTTTCTTGTTGAATGATGCCACCAGATAATAATTCTTTTTCTTGGCGTACTTGTTCATGCTCAAGACCTTTTTGTACATAAGTGAAAGAGTTTAAGTTTTTCAGCTCTGCTTTTGTACCGAACTTCTCTTGTCCTACTGGACGAAGGGAAATGTTCGCATCACAGCGAAGAGACCCCTCTTCCATCTTACAGTCAGATACACCTGTATATTGAATGATAGATTTTAATTTTTCTAAGTATGCATATGCTTCTTCTGGCGTACGCATATCTGGCTCAGATACGATTTCGATTAATGGCATACCTTGACGATTATAATCCACTAATGAACCTTCACTTGTATGCGTTGATTTACCTGCATCTTCTTCTAGGTGAAGACGTGTAATACCGATGCGTTTCTTTTTGCCATCTACTTCAATTTCAATCCAACCATTTTCCCCAATTGGTTTATCATATTGAGAAATTTGGTATGCTTTCGGATTATCTGGATAGAAATAGTTTTTACGATCAAACTTTGTTTCTGTTGCGATTTCACAGTTTAATGCCATTGCAGCTTTCATTGCAAAGTTAACTGCTTCTTTATTTAGAGTTGGAAGCACCCCAGGATATCCTAAGTCAATTACACTTGTTTGTGTATTTGGATCCGCTCCGAATTCTGTTGGACTCGCAGAGAAAATTTTCGAATTCGTTTTTAACTCAACGTGAACCTCTAAACCGATAATTGTTTCTAAATTCATCTATGCTCGCCTCCTACAGACTTGCTTTTTTTGTATGATAATCTGTTGCTTGCTCAAACGCATGTGCAACGCGATAAATTGTTGCTTCATCGAAGTGTTTACCGATAATTTGTAAACCAAGTGGCATGTTGTTCGCACCGAATCCACATGGAACAGAAATCGCCGGAACACCTGCTAAGTTCACTGGAATTGTTAAAATGTCGTTTGCGTACATTGTCATTGGATCATCTACTTTTTCGCCTACTTTGAATGCTGGAGTTGGCGTTGTTGGTCCAATAATAACGTCATAGTTAGCAAATACATTTTCAAAGTCATTTTTAATTAATGTACGTACTTGTTGTGCTTTTTTGTAATATGCATCATAGTAACCAGAGCTAAGCGCAAATGTACCGAGCATGATACGACGTTTCACTTCATCACCGAAGCCTTCGCTACGCGTGTTTTTGTAAAGGTCCATTAAGTTACTCACATTGTCAGAACGCACGCCATAGCGTACGCCATCAAAGCGTGAAAGGTTAGCAGACGCCTCTGAAGAAGAAATTAAGTAATACGTTGCTAAAGCATATTTAGAGTGCGGAAGAGATACTTCTTCCCAAGTTGCCCCCATACCTTCTAATACTTTTAACGCAGCTAGTACTGACTCACGAGCTTCTTCGCCAACACCTTCTCCTAAGTATTCTTTTGGTACAGCGATACGTAAACCTTTTACATCACCTGTTAAACCAGCTAAGTAGTTGCCAACTTCAACATTTGCAGAAGTTGTATCCATGCGGTCAACACCCGAAATCGCTTGTAATAGGTATGCATTGTCTTCTACTGTACGTGTAATTGGTCCGATTTGGTCAAGAGAAGATGCAAATGCAACTAAACCAAAGCGAGATACACGTCCGTAAGTTGGTTTTAAACCAACAACA
Source organism: Bacillus pseudomycoides DSM 12442 (assembly GCF_000161455.1). GTDB lineage: Bacteria > Bacillota > Bacilli > Bacillales > Bacillaceae_G > Bacillus_A > Bacillus_A pseudomycoides. Next base: position 249,349 of record NZ_CM000745.1, on the reverse strand, counting down.
CCGCAATATGCAGCTGGTTGACGGATTGAACCACCCGTATCAGAACCTAAAGAGAATAATACTTCTCCTGCCGCTACTGCCGCTGCAGAACCACCACTAGATCCGCCCGGAACATAATCTAAATTCCATGGGTTTTTCGTAGCATAGAAACCAGAGTTTTCATTTGAAGACCCCATTGCAAACTCGTCCATGTTTAATTTACCGATTGTAATTGTGTCAGCAGCTTTCAGCTTTTGCACAACTGTCGCATCATAAATTGGATCAAAGTTTGCTAATATTTTGCTCGCACAAGTTGTACGAAGGCCGTTTGTTACAATGTTGTCTTTCACACCGATTGGCATACCGAATAGTAAACCGTTATCTTCAGCACCAATTTTTGCATCTAATTCCTTCGCTTTCGCGCGTGCATTTTCTTCATCTAATGTAAGAAAAGCTTTTACGTTATCTTCTACATCCGCAATACGTTTGTATGATTCTTCTACTAAATCCGTAACGGAAATTTCTTTGTTGTTTAACTTCTTATGTAACTCTGATACAGAATGATCAAATAATGACATCGAAATTCCCCTCCTCTATTCTAATACTGCTGGAACACGGATTTGATTATCTTTGTGATCCGGTGCATTTTTTAATACTTCTTCAACTGGTAAACCTTTTTCTGGTACATCTTCACGCATAATATTTTTCATATCTAATACATGAGTTGTTGGTTTAACACCTGTTGTATCTAATTCATTTAACTGCTCTGCAAATGTAACAATTGCATCGAGTTGCTTTTGAAATTTTTCTGCTTCTTGATCTGTAATTGCAAGACGTGCTAAATGCGCTACATGCTTTACATTCTCAACGGAAATTCTTGACACGGCTAGGCCACCTCCATAATATATCGTTCAATCTACAATACTATTGATGATACCAAATTTTCAGTACTTCAAGCAAGTCAACACACGGTACTTACAGCATTTTTACATAAAAAAAGAAAGGCTTCTGCCTTTCCTCTCAATTTATTCTTTATCTAGTGGTTCTTTTTTCGGTAAACGCTCGTTATCTTCTTCATTATCACGAATTGTTTTTTGCAGTACAAAACAGGACATTGTTAAAAATAATGTACCTATTAAATAGTATCCTTTTACGCTAAGTGTTTCATCTAATGTATAAATACCAATTAACATACCAGAAAGCGCACAAACAAATGAAGTCCATGCTAAAAATGTGAACGCTTGGGTATTTCTTCTCCTCATGGTTCTCCCCCTTGTAGCTGTACCTCCATAATAGATAAGTATATTACTATTATGGATTTTTATGTGAAATATGTTTATCTACTTATTACTCTATTGCATACATTTTCTAATATAAAATTTATTTTTTATCTAATCTGAAAAAACAAATCATAATTGTTTGACATTTATTTCAAACATACATACAATAGAAATAAATATTACGAATCTCGAAATGTACGGGAGTGGAAATAATTGTTGCAATATGAACATTTTTTAGATTTACTGCTAGATAATGCCAAGAAGCTTTTCTACCCTGAAGAATGGGTGAGCCTTGATTTATCACTTTCTAAAACAGAAGTATTCTGTCTGTTATGGATGGAGCGAAATACAGATATTACAATGACGAAAATCACGGAGCTTCTCGATATTCCAATGAGCACAACGACAGGTGTCGTTAATCGACTTGTGAAAAAAGGATATATTGAGCGCTATCGGAATGAAAATGATCGACGCATTGTACTAATTCGCTTAACAGAAACTGGCGTACAACTCGTTCAAGAAGTAAAACACAATGCGGCTTATTACTTTAACCTTGTGACAGAAGCATTATCAGAAGAAGAAAAAGCATTTTTACTACAAATCTTCCAAAAGATTATGAATCACATCGCTACGTCACAACAAAAGCAAGTCGAAAAGCTTCCTACACCTAAGATGAAGAACATCCCGATTGAATAAGGCCCTTTATGGGTTTTTATTCAAACATATATTTCGACACTCGTAATATTCGACAACCGAAGCAAAGGGGATATAAATATGAGAATTATTTTGTATACAGGTAAAGGCGGCGTAGGAAAAACTAGCATTTCAGCAGCAACAGCACTTCAAAGTGCAAAACAAGGATTAAAAACATTAGTAATGAGCACTGATCCAGCTCATAGCTTAGGAGATTCCTTTGGCATAAAATTATCTTCTGAGCCACTAGAAATTCGTGAAAATTTATGGGCACAAGAAATCAATACAATTTATGAAATGGAAAAAGGCTGGGGGAAATTACAAAAGTATATTACATTGCTATTCACATCAAAAGCTGCTGACGATATTACAACAGAGGAATTAACGATGTTTCCTGGCATGGAGGACTTAATTAGTTTACTTCGTGTACTCGATTACTATAAACAGAAAACATATGATGTCATCATTATTGATTGCGCACCAACCGGAGAAACTCTCGCCATGCTAAGCTTTCCTGATATGCTCGGCTGGTGGATGGAAAAACTCTTTCCGATTAAAAGAAAAGTTTTAAAAGTTGTCCGACCTGTTGCACAACCACTTCTAGGAGTCCCACTTCCTACTGATGATATTATGGATGAATTAACAAATACACTTGAACACCTTGGAGAAATGCGGGATATTTTATCTAACCGTGAAGTGACAAGTATTCGCGTTGTTGTAAATCCAGAAAAAATGGTTATTAAAGAAGCGCAGCGTAGCTTCACCTATTTGAATTTATATGATTATAACGTGGATGCGATCATGATTAACCGCGTCATCCCTAATACCGTTACCGACTCCTACTTCCAAGCATGGAAAGACGCGCAGAAAAAATATAAAGCATTAATTCAAGATAGCTTCCAACCACTTCCTATTTATGAAGCTCCAATGTTTGAACAAGAAGTAATTGGATTACCTATGTTAGAGCGTGTAGGAGATGCTCTATTCAAAGATGATGTAGAACCAACCGCTGTAAAATTCAACGGGCGTACACAATATGTAAAAAAAGATGGTGATGAATATATTTTTGTTCTCTCTATTCCATTCTCAGATAAAAGTGAACTCGCTTTAAATCAAAAAGGTGATGAACTCATCATTCGCGCCGGCTCTGTCAAACGAAACATTACTTTACCAAAAACATTAACGCACTTATCTGTTCAGGGCGCAAAATTTGAAGGGGATGTGCTAATCATTCGATTTGGAGGCGTTGTTCATGCATGAGGATTTGCTAAGAACAGTCATTCAAACAAAATTAAAGCTTGGGATGTGTATCATCAATGAATTACCTACTCCTATCGGACAGCAAGCTAAAAAGATGATTCATATTTTGCAAGAAGAGCTTTCCGCTTGTATACAGGAAGAAAAACAGCCTGCAGAAGTAAACTTAAAAAGCATTACGATTGAATAACTATAAGAGCATAGGGGGCCCCTTTCCTTGCGGGCTTTCTATTTCTTTACCTGGGGATGATTTATTTGATTAAAACACCTAAAATTAAACATATATCTACCAATATTATTGTTTGGTTTATTCCCTTATTATTTTTCATTCATAACCTTGAAGAATCTATTAAAATACCTCAGTATCTTGCCAATCAATTCTCAATTCATTTCATAAGCAATAAGCAGTTTGTAATAGCGATTTGTATATTAACGACCATTGTTCTACTCTTCATTACCCTATACCAAATTCATATTATATCGTCTGTTTACTGGATTATTTTCATACAAGGAGCTATTTTCTTTAACGCTGTTCAACATATTGTTTTATTTTTCGTTTATCGCTCTTACAATCCTGGGGCAATATCAGCATTTATAATTGTACTGTTTTCCCTCTATGCATTCTCACTAGTAAAATTATTAATCAATAAAAAGAAACTGGCTCTCACACTATTTTTTAGTTTACTCTCCTATCCTATTATGATCTGGATCACCTTATTTTCAGCTAGCTTCCTTACTTAATCAAATTAAAAAACTAGGAAAACTCCTGGCCTTTTCACTCTACCTAACAGACATTGAATTTTTTATTACACAGAATTGGAAGGTACAAAATTAGGGTATCGTCTGTTAGGTATGATATATGTTGAACGAGCTAACAGCGAAGGGGTTCCTACTGGTTAGTTCGTTAAACCCGATATTATTTTACGATTTTTTTAAGTTTTTACACGCTGTAACAATTTGAAACAGAGCCTTGAAATCAAATAAAAAGTGCTCTTCTTCATATCTGTAATAAAAATAAGAAGAAGAGCACTTATATACTCATTCACATCTCCTCATCTTCCAAGCCTTTAAGAGCTTGCTTGGAATTAGCACGGTATTAAGAAACCCGTTGCTGAGGTATCGCAGGGCCAGTCCCTCCACCTCTCTGGATAAGAGTGTATCGATTTAATTGTCACTTAATTACGTCTTACTATAAAACTCTGAAAAGCGAGGGTCAATATAAAAACCCTAAAATATACTAGTTATCTTTTTATTAAAATTTTTAAATGAAATAAGAAAGTCTTTCTAAAAGGAAAATCTCCTCTGTTAATTGAATAACATTACATGAATACGAAATAAAAACGGAGGACGATCGATTATATGAAAACAGCCCTTTTACTCGTTGATATTCAAAATGATTATTTTCCAAATGGTAAAATGGAACTACGTGGCACCATGGAAGCTAGCGAGTATGCAAGTCAACTACTTCGGCATTTTCGAGAAATGAATCAACCTATTTTTCATATCCAACATGTATCTATTCAAGAAAATGCTACTTTTTTTCTCCCTAACACAGAAGGAGTCCACATTCATGAAAATGTTCGCCCCCTAAAAAATGAAACTGTTATTCTCAAACACTATCCAAATGGTTTTCGGGAAACGGACCTATTAGAGCAATTGCAAAACTTAGAAATTGAACATGTTATTATATGCGGGATGATGACTCATATGTGTATTGATGCTACAGTAAGAGCTGCTTTTGATTTCGGTTTTCGTTGTACTGTTGTACATGATGCATGCGCAACAAAAGATCTCATCTTTAAAAACGCTACGATTCCTGCCGTTTATATCCATAATACAATTTTAGCAAGTTTGAATGACGTATATGCAGATGTCATGAGTACAGAAGAATTCTTCAGTTTTAGAAACTCCATCTGAAACAAAAATCATGTCTCTCACAGACAGAGACATGATTTTTTATGCTGTTATTCAAAGGTTACCGTAACTTGAAATCTCCCGAACTTGTTTTTACTTTCACCTTATTTTCCCCTGTACCTTTTACTCCAACCAACTGATTTTTTGATTTCTCTTCATATAGCAGACCAGCAACATTTATATCCGCTTTACCTGAACTTCCATCAAACTCAACTCTTAAAGATTCAGGAAATGTATCAAATTGCATCTTAACATCACCGCTTGATGTATTACACTCTACTTCTCCCCGCAAACTACGATCATTATATTCAATATCACCCGATGATGTATTAGCTGCTAATTCTTTAGAATGTAAACCTTCTACTCTAATTTTTCCGCTACGTGTGTTCAATTTTGCTACTTCGATTTCACTTTTATCTGTCTTAATCTTTCCACTAGATGTTTTAGCTGTTAATTTTTCATTTACCTTAGAATGTGATAATGATACATCCCCAGAAGAAGTATTTATCTCCGCTACCTTTGTTTCAATTTCTTTTGCAACAAAATCTCCTGATGATGTGGTTACTTTGACAGTGTCATATATTTTCTTTGGAACTTTAACTTGTAAATTTACATCTGCGGCAGTTCCAATTCCCCATCCAACATAATTCTGATTTTTACTAAATTTAATATTTAATCTATTGTTTTCTTTTTTTACATCAAATTTATATTCATCTACTAGCTCTTTGCTTATTTCTCCATCCAGTAACACTTCGATATCTTTTGAATCAACTGTAATAATTTCAACATCTGCGGCAGAAGTCTTTATTTCAATTTCATCAATTTTTTCAACAGCCACCGTTTCTTTTTTATGAATTTCAGTTTTATTAAAAGCTACACCGAAAACAGTCATTGCCCCAACACCAATGCCCCCAATAACTAACAACGATAATGCGATAAGAACAATCTTTTTCATAAAATAACACTTCCTTCGTCGTATTTCTTTCTATAAAATCGTTAAAAATTAAATTCCATACATCCCTGTTCATATAGCTTTTATTATTCAGTACCATATATTATATAGTACTGTTCAATAGCTACTTATTTTTCTCCCAATCTTTCATGTTTCATTTTATCATTTACCATAATTTGTTACAATGTTTTTTCTGAAAAATACAAAAACACTACTTTCAGTGAGCAAAACCGAAAGTAGTGTCCTCTTGTCTAACCATAGATTTTCTTTCAAATTGTATTATACAGGAAATTCAAAAAATTAATACAGAAGAATATGACGAATGGATCAATTTTTCTGGTGCTTTTGTTTCTTTTCACTCTTTTATATTGTATTTAAGCAAGGTAGCAGTTTTCCAATCAGAATCTTTCTTACATGAAAAAGGCCTTCCCTATTACAGGAAGGCCTTTTCATCTATTTCTTATAAAGTTTCAGAAGTAGTTTTTCCTTGCATGTGAAGTGCGATATAGTCAGGTCCACCAGCTTTAGAGTCTGTACCAGACATGTTAAAACCACCAAATGGTTGGTAACCTACGATTGCACCAGTACATCCACGGTTGAAGTATAAATTACCAACGTGGAAGTCTTCACGTGCTTTTTCGATATGTTCACGGTTATTAGAAACAACAGCTCCTGTTAAACCGTATTCTGTATTATTTGCAATTGCAAGCGCATGATCAAAGTCTTTCGCTTTACAGAATGCTACTACTGGCCCGAAGATTTCTTCTTTCATTAAACGAGCGTCTTCTGCAACGTCAGCAACGATTGTTGGTTGGATGAACCAGCCTTTAGAGTCGTCTCCTTCGCCACCTGCTACTACTTTACCTTCTTCTTTACCAATTGCAACATAGCTCATTACTTTATCAAATGCAGCTTGGTCATTAACTGGTCCCATGTTCATGTCTTTTTCAGCTGGGTTACCTACAGTTAATTCTTTCGTTAATTCAACAGCACGGTTTAATACATGATCGTATACATCTTCATGGATTACTGCACGAGAACAAGCAGAACATTTTTGTCCTGAGAATCCAAATGCAGATGCAACGATAGACTTAGCAGCTAATTCAAGATCTGCTTCTTTATCAACAACGATTGTATCTTTACCGCCCATTTCAGCGATAACACGTTTTAACCAAATTTGGCCTGGATTTACTTTTGCTGCGCGTTCGTAAATACGAATACCTACATCGCGTGATCCAGTGAAGCTAATGAAACGTGTACGAGGGTGGTCTACTAAGTAGTCACCAACTTCAGATCCGCTACCAGGGATGAAGTTTACAACGCCTGCTGGTAAGCCTGCTTCTTCTAATACTTCCATAAATTTCGCTGCCACTACAGGTGTTGTACTAGCTGGTTTTAGTAATACTGTGTTACCAGAAACTACTGCAGCTGTTGTCATACCTGCCATAATTGCGAATGGGAAGTTCCAAGGAGAAATGATAACACCTACTCCTAATGGAATGTAAGAGAAACGATTATATTCAATTGGACGGCTTTCTACTGGAATACCGTCTTTTAATTTTAACATTTGACGACCATAATATTCCATAAAGTCGATTGCTTCTGCTGTATCAGCATCTGCCTCATTCCATGGTTTACCTGCTTCTTTTACAAGAATAGCAGAAAACTCATGCTTTCTACGACGAACAATTGCTGCAGCACGGAATAAAATGTCTGCACGCATTTCTGGTTTTGACTTTCTCCAAGTTTGGAATGTTTCATCCGCCACTTGCATTGCTTTTTCAGCTAATTCACGGCTTGCTTTTGAAACACTGCCCACAACTTCTTCTTTATTTGCAGGGTTTACAGAAACGATTTTCTCGTCTGTAGTGATCTTTTCTCCCCCGATAATTAATGGATAGTCTTGTCCAAGATAAGATTCTACTTTCTTTAAACCTTCTTCAAACGCTAACTTGTTAGCCTCTACTGAAAAATCTGTAAATGGCTCATGCTTGTATGCTACTACCATTCTTTTTAGCCTCCCCTTAGAAAAACGTTTACATTTTACAACATTATTCTACACGATAATTTAGATTTATTCAAATATTCCTAGACTTATATTTTAAAAATTAATAAATTTTTAAAATATAATAAAAAAGAAAAGCTTCATACGTTATGTATGAAGCTAAATAATATGAACATATTCCAAAACATTTTTCCCAATTAATAAAATTGTCACCAATAAAAATAAAGTGCGCACATATCCAACACCTTTTTGTACTGCAAACTTTGATCCTAGATAAGCCCCTAAAATCATTGATAACCCCATAATAATACCGTATTCAAAATGAATGACATCTAAAAATAGAAATGTGATTAAAGATACAATGTTACTAACGAAATTCAAAAGTTTTCCAGATGCAGCAGCTTGAATAAAGTCCAAACCAATTAATAAAAATGCAAAAATTAAAAATGAACCTGTCCCGGGACCAAAAAATCCATCATAAAATCCTAAACTTAAAATAACAAAGAAAAACATTAATGCTTTTCCTTTCGTCATCTTTTTATAAGTGGACACACTTCCCCAATCTTTTTTTACAATAATATAAATTGCAATAAATACCAACATAACAAGTACAAGTGGCCGTAAAATATCAGGTGGAATAAATTTCACAACTAAAGCTCCAGCTATCGCACCCACAATAGTTAATGGGATTAATTTTCCTACTATACGAAAATTAACCTTTCCTGAACGAATAAAATAAATAGCACTTGTAAAAGTCCCCATCGTTGCAGCCAGCTTATTTGTTGCAATTGCCGATGCAGGCGATAAGCCCACAAACATAAGTGCTGGAAGTGAAATGAGCCCTCCTCCTCCAACAACTGAATCAATAAATGCAGCCAAAAAACCAAAAGCAACGAGTAATACAATAATCTGTAAGCTTAACTCATCCATGTCTTTTCTCCTTACCCCTTTTTGTTCACAACATTAGAAATTATAACAAAATTACAGAAGAAAAAAAGCCGTTCCAGAAAGGAACAGCTTTTTTCTTAATCTAAAATTTTCACAAATGGTTCATCCTGCTTCGCCTCACGAATAATAATCGCTTCTGGTCGTTCAACAGATTTAATTGTCACCTGTACTTTCACATAATTCGGGAAGTATTGCATAACTTGTCCAGCAACAAATTGTGTAAATCCAATCACTTCTGCTTTTCCATTAAACTGAACAGGGATTTCAAGTTTCATTTCTTTTAATTGATCATCTTTATAAAATCCTGTACCAACAATAGCTGTGTAGTCACCTTTGAAAAACTCACTCAGTTTTGCTTTAAAGTTTTCTACAATTGCGTAATCTTCACGCACATCCGTTTTAGCTGATTCAGAAGGGAACAAGTAATATTTTTCATTAATTGCTTTCCAATCTCCTACTTTGTCACTGCCTTTATCTATTTGAGCATAAGATACAAATTTTCCTGGTACAAGTGTCGATTTTGATCCTTGGCGATAAATCGCAAATGTAATGGGAACATTTTTTAATTTTGGATCTTTCTTTTGCAATAATGTTAAAATTTCTTGTGCCATAGACTTACCTTGATCTAACATTTCTTTTTCTGAAATTTCCACCTCACGTGGATACCCATGTTCCTCAGTATAATAATGAACCGAATTCATTGCTAAACCAATAACAACTCCACCAAGTTCAACTTCTTTTTCACCTTTTCGTACATAATAATCGTGCTCTAAAATATTAGAAAGATACATTGGTGTTTTTTTGTTTCGAACCTCTAATGATTCTGAACCTTCTTGTAACGCCGGATTTAATCCAATATTAGGGAATTTCACTGCATCTTTTTTCAGTTTCTCTTCTAACTCTTTTTGCTCCGCATCTGTACGCTTTCTCTTTACAAGCATTTGAACCGTTTCTTTATCTAAAGAGCTACCACCTTTGAATAAATAATCCTTCGTACTAAACGATTCTTTCGCAATACGCATTAGTCCTGTTTCAAATTCATCTATATCCAGACGGCTATTTAATCCTTGTACAACTAAGCCACGTGCAGAACCTGGATCAAATGGCACCGTTGTTTTGTAATAATCCTCAGAAATAGAATATTTCGGAACAATCGCTTGTTCTTTTGATTTACCCGATTTTTCAACAACTTTTTCTTCTTTTTTTATACCTGTACTACATCCACTTAGAAGTAGACCTAGGCTTAATACCGCTAATGCTATTTTTTTCATGGTAAGTTTGCACCTCTTACTTATTCAGCTCTTGTAAGAACCTCTCTTCATTCCAAACCTCAATATTATGTTTCTCTGCTTGTGCTAATTTTGACCCTGCCGCTTCACCAGCAACGACTAAATCAGTACTTTTACTTACACTACCTGTTACTTTTCCACCTAGCTCTTCAATCTTTTTCTTCGCTTCGCTACGCCCCATAACTTCTAGTTTCCCTGTTAGAACGATTGTTTTTCCAGCGAAGTAAGATGCAATATTTTGTAAATCAGCACGTTTTATGCCTTTGTAGGTCATGTTAACACCGTACTCTTTAAATTGTTGTAATAATTCTAACACGTCTTCATTATCAAAGTACGTTACAATTGATTGGGCCATTTTCTCGCCAATTTCATTAATCTCTTTTAACTCTTCTTCTGTTGCTTTCACAAGATGATCCATCGTTTCAAAATGCTCAGCTAACGTGCGAGCAGCTTTTGCACCGACATGACGAATACCAAGTCCAAATAATAGACGCTCCAACGAATTTTCCTTAGAAGTTTCAATTGCTTGTACTAATTTAGATGCTGATTTCTCACCAAAACGCTCTAATTGTAACAATTGCTCTTGCGTTAATGGATACAAATCTGCGAATGTCCGAATATAATCTGCTTCAAAGAGCTGTGTAATAACACGCTCTCCAAGCCCATCAATATTCATTGCATTTCTTGAAACAAAATGAATCAATCCTTCACGAATTTGCGCTGGACATGCTGGATTAATACAACGCAAAGCTACCTCTTCTTCTAAACGAACCAGTTCACTGTCACAAGCCGGACAATGCGTTGGCATATGATACTCTTCTTCTTCACCAGTACGTTTATCGAAAATAACATTAACTACTTCTGGAATAATGTCTCCAGCCTTTTTCACAATAACGTAGTCACCAATTCGAATATCTTTTTCACGAATTAGATCCTCGTTATGTAGAGATGCACGGCGGACAATTGTTCCTGCCACTCGAACTGGCTCTAGTTCTGCCGTCGGTGTCACAACCCCTGTGCGTCCCACGCTCAGTTCAATACCTGTTAATCTCGTTACAACTTCTTCTGCCGGAAACTTATAAGCAATTGCCCAGCGTGGACTCTTTGCTGTTGTTCCTAAACTATCTTGCAAGGCCACATCATCTACTTTAATTACGATTCCATCAATCTCATAATTAAGATTCGGGCGCTTTTCCTGCCATTCTTCTACATAAGCGATTACATCTTCAATTGTTTCACATGTGCGGCGATTTGGATTCGTTTTAAACCCAAGCTCGCCTAAGAAGTTTAATGATTCGCTATGTGATGCAATCGTCTTTTCTTTCACATCAGCAAGGCCGTACACAAACATTGACAAATTACGCTTCGCAGCAATTTTTGGATCAAGCTGGCGAAGTGATCCTGCTGCTGCATTACGTGGATTTGCAAAAACTGCCTCGCCATTTTGTTCTTTCTCTTCGTTTAATTTTACAAATGAACGCTTTGGCATATATGCTTCACCGCGCGCTTCTAATGTTACTTCTTCTTTCAAACGAAGAGGGATCGCTTTAATTGTTTTTAAATTTTGCGTAATATCTTCACCAGTTACGCCATCGCCACGTGTTGCGCCTTGAACGAAGCGTCCTTTTTCATAATGAAGGGAAACAGCAAGACCGTCAATTTTTAGTTCACATATATATCTTACATTTGAATCATCAATTCCTTGACGTACTCTGCGATCAAAATCACGTAAATCTCCTTCATTAAAGGCATTTCCTAAACTTAACATCGGCGATTTGTGCGTTACTTTTTCAAATATATCAAGCACTGCTCCCCCAACTCGAACGGTGGGAGAATCTTCTATTAAAAATTCTGGGTTCTCTGCTTCTAATTTTATAAGCTCCTGCATATCACGGTCGTATTCCGCATCAGAAACAGAAGGATTGTCTAATACGTGATATTGATAGTTGAATGCATTTAACATATCACGAAGTTCTTCTATACGCTGCTTTGCCTCTTCTTTTGACATATCCTTACTCCTTTCTATTGTTTCGTTACAGGTGCAAATTTTGCTAATAAGCGTTTAATGCCAATTGGACTTGGAAATGCAATATCTAATTCTTTTGCATCTCCTTCACCTTTCACACTTACAACTGTACCAACACCCCATTTTTGATGGGACGCTTTATCACCTACAGCCCAGCCAATTTGCTCTCCTCCTGTCGTTTTCACAGTTGGACGCACAAATGCAGAGCGGGAACGTGTTGTCGTTGTTGCCCCAGCCGATCTTCCTTTTGCACTAAATGTCTCACGCTTTGGCGCTGTTTCATTTAATGGTTCTAGCAACTCCGTAGGAATTTCTGAAATAAATCGAGATGCTGCATTCATATTTGTTCTACCGAATAACGTACGCATTTGGGCATTTGATAAATATAACTCTTCTTCCGCACGAGTAATACCTACATAAGCAAGACGGCGTTCCTCTTGCATTTCATCTTCTTCCATAAGAGAGCGAGTATGCGGGAACACTCCTTCTTCTAGTCCAATAATAAAGACAACTGGGAATTCAAGTCCCTTTGCCGAGTGCATCGTCATTAAAATAACTTCTTCACCCGCAGCTGGATCCTCATCCACGCGATCAATATCTGCTACAAGTGCCAAATCTGTTAAGAAAGCAACAAGACTCTTATCTTCACTTTGCGATTCAAATGTCTGTGTAACAGATAAAAACTCATCTAAGTTTTCAAGTCGTCCTTCTGCTTCTAAAGAACGTTCATTCTTTAGCATATCGCGGTAACCCGTTTTCTCAATCACTTCTTCTACTAGTTCTGTAACAGATAAGTATTCTTGCATGTTTACCCAGTTGTGTAATTGACTTGCAAATTCTTTTACTGCTTTTGTGATTTTTGCACTTACTCCGACATGTTCAATTTCATCCATTACAGCCGTTAATGAAATCCCATTTTGCACGCCGTAGTTAATAATTTTATCGATAGACGTGGCACCGATTCCTCGCTTCGGCATGTTAATAATACGTGCGAAGCTAATCTCATCATCTGGATTTGCAATTAAACGTAAGTATGCCAAAATATCTTTAATCTCTTTACGATCATAGAACTTAATGCCGCCGACAATTTTATATGGAATATTAGACTTTAAGAAAATCTCCTCGACCATACGAGACTGGGCGTTCGTACGATACAGAACCGCAAAATCTGTATATTTTCGATTTCCCATTTGAATTTCATCGCGAATTTTTTTTGCAACAAAATATGCTTCATCCTTTTCCGTTGCAGCACGGTAATACGAAATCTTACTTCCAATTTGATTGTCTGTCCATAATTTTTTCGGTTTACGATTTGAATTATTTTCAATTACAGCATTAGCCGCATTTAAAATATTTTGTGATGAACGGTAGTTTTGCTCTAACAAGATAACCTGTGCATTTTCGTAGTCTTTTTCAAATGACAAAATGTTAGAAATGTCCGCCCCACGCCAACGATAAATGGACTGGTCAGAATCACCAACAACACAAAGGTTTTTAAAGCGAGCAGCTAATTTATTTACAAGAATGTATTGGGCTCTATTCGTATCTTGGTACTCATCCACATGAATATATTGGAACTTACGCTGATAGAATTCCAATACTTCTGGAACACGTTCAAATAAATGGATCGTCGTCATAATTAAATCATCAAAATCTAATGAGTTATTTTTCAAAAGACGTTTTTGATATTCTGTATATACATCGCTTGTTAATTTTTCAAATGGATCCGCAATTGAAATTTGCTTTGCATATTTATCAGCAGATAACAATTCATTCTTTGCATTACTAATACCAGATAAAATAGAACGTGGATCGAATTTTTTCGGATCAATATTACGCTCTTTCATAATCTTTTTTACAACCGTAAGTTGATCACTTGCATCTAAAATCGTAAAGTTACGATTAATTCCGATACGATCAATGTCACGTCGTAAAATACGTACGCACATTGAGTGGAACGTAGAAATCCAAATATCTTCCGCTTCCGGGCCAACAAGCTTATCGATACGTTCACGCATTTCACGAGCCGCTTTATTTGTAAAAGTAATTGCTAATACATTCCAAGGTGCTACACCTTTTTCACCAAGTAAGTATGCGATGCGATGTGTTAGCACACGCGTCTTACCACTACCAGCACCTGCCATTAATAGAAGTGGTCCGTTTGTTGTTTGCACTGCCTTTTGTTGCTGAGGATTTAAACCATTTAATAATTTATCAGTTATACTCATATGTGCCTGCACCTACTCTCCTTTTACAGCTTTTACTGTTTGTAAAGCTGCCTTTATATCATCATAAATTACATTTCCTACAACGACTGTATCAGCGTACTGTGCCATTTCTTTTGCTTCTTTCGCACTTGAAATTCCACCGCCGTAATACAACTTTGCTTGTTGTAATTCTGCTTTTACATTTTTAACGAGTTCAATATCTCCGTAAGTACCACTATATTCTAAGTAAAAAATCGGCAACTTCAGAAGCTTGTCTGCCATACGTGCATATGCAATCACATCATCTTCTGTTAAATCACATTTCGCCTCTGTAAGCTGAGCTACTTTTGCTTCTGGATTTAAAACACAATATCCTTCCATGAAAATTTCATCCCAGTTCATAATATCCCCGAATTCTTTCAATGCCTCATGATGAATTCCCGTTATCCATTCCACTTTTGAGCTGTTTAAAACACTTGGAATGTAATAAAAATCAAACCCTGGTGTAAGAGCTTCAAGATCAGAAACCTCTAACACACAAGGAACTGCATATCTACGAATGCTTACTAGCATGTGTAATACATTATCAATTGTTACCCCGTCACTTCCGCCTACAATCACTGCGTCTGTTCCAGATTCACAAATCATTTCTAAATGTTCATCGCTTAATTCCTTATTCGGATCAAGCTTAAATACATGTTTCCACTGTGAAATATCGTACATGAAAACACCCTTTCTTTTGTCTAGTCCTCTTTATGCATTCTTACATTATAACAAAAAAAGACACCTATACACACGTCCAATCCAACATCTTTTTCACCGTCAAATGTTGGATTACATATCGCGAAACTTACGTGGGATAATAACAACTGAAATAGTGTTTGCTATTTCTAAGCTGATGAAGAAGGAGTGTTTTCTTTGATGAAGCAAAACATCGGCATAATGAATGCTCTAATCCGAATTACACTCGGTTTAGTTGTACTAAGTTGCAGCACAGCTAAACTCACACGTAAACCATGGTGCACTTGGTCAAAGGTTTTGCTGTGGCTTGGTGCAATGAAAATTGCAGAAGGAATCTTGCGTTTCTGTCCTATTACTGAAGCATGTAAATTTGGAAAATATATAAACATGGGTGCCTTAAAAATACCTAGCATGGATTTTAATAAAAAAGGACATGCTAAACAAGAAGAAGTAAGTCACACTTCCAGTCCTGACAAACCAGGATCAAAAGGAAGTTATGATGCTTCTGACAAAGAGATTGAGTCAGCGATTGAAGAAGCAATCCTGGCGAAACCGCTTTGAATCATTTGTCACGATGCAAGATGCTCTCAAAGAGACTTGGCTGCTGCAGTGGGCGGCTAAGTCTTCTTTATTTTATCACAAAACAGAACTAATGTTCTTTTTGTTTTATTTCCCCTAAGAGATTCCACTAAAAAAAGAGCGGATTTTTTCGCTCTTTACTTTCCTTGTGTTTGAATGAATTCTTTCTCTTGCTCTGGATTTGTTAATTTGTAGGCTTTACCAGTGTTACCGCCTTGTATTTCCCAAAAAAATTATGCTCCTCAACCGCTTGAGTGAAATCACCTTTCTCCCATCTATCTAAGATTTCAACGTATTGTGGCTTGTATTGCAGAAGATCGCTTTTTTCAACCAGTTCTCGCACCTTTTTTAATGTTCTTCGAATTCATTTCAATAAATCCTCGCCTTTCGGAGGCTAATACTTTTTGATGAGTCATTTTGTGCATTGAATCAATTACAACACCCTCAGAATTTAATAAAGTGAAACTTTAATCAGTGGAGGTTTTCTTCATCCCCCACTGATTATTAGCCCGTACCAATCGAGCTTTTACGGGCAGCCCGACCCCCATCTAATCTCTTTGCTTTTACTGGATTCTGAGGTGGAGGTCTTACTGCCCGTTAATGCGGGATAAATAACTGTAGCTATATATTAATTTGAGATGTATCGCGCCGCACACCTAAAAAACTAATTTCCCACTCTTCTAAGAAAGATTTTTATTATTTTCAGAAAATAAGATTTTCCTCCCTTGCATTCGATGATATAAAAGTGATATCATTTTTATATCAGAAGGAGGCGATTAGTATGAGAGAAAAACAAGTGTTTTATGTAAATGGTTTTCTAGGTATTATTGGTCTTTTAGCTTTAGCCGGTATCGGTGTATTTTGCCTCGTACAAGAAATATTTGTAGTAGCTGTACTTTGTCTAATTTTAGCTGCTATTCTTGCCACCGGTATTGGGATTGTCCAACCAAATCAAGCAAAAGTAATTACGTTTTTTGGGAACTATTTAGGAACAATCCGTCAAAATGGATTATTTTTAACAATTCCATTCGCACTTCGTCAAACTGTTTCTCTTCGCGTTGAAAACTTTAATAGTAAAAAACTAAAGGTAAATGATGTAGATGGGAACCCGATTGAAATTGCAGCTGTTGTCGTTTATAAAGTTGTCGATTCAGCAAAAGCGATTTTTGGGGTTGAACATTATGATGAATTCGTAGAAATTCAAAGCGAAACAGCAATTCGCCATGTTGCAACGAAATATCCGTATGATAATTTTCAAGATGACAATTGCATCACACTACGTGGAAATGCCGAAGAAATCTCTGAGGAACTAAGACGTGAATTAGAAGCCCGCTTAGATATTGCTGGTGTAGAGGTACTAGAAACTCGTTTAACACATTTAGCTTATGCAACAGAAATTGCTCATGCAATGCTTCAGCGTCAACAAGCGAAAGCTGTTTTAGCAGCACGAAAAGAGATTGTCGAAGGTGCTGTAAAAATGGCGAAAGATTCCATTCATATGTTAGATGAAGAAGGCGTACTCGATTTAGATGACGAGCGTAAAGCGAACATGGTTAACAACTTATTGGTTGCCATCGTTTCAGATAAAGGTGCACAGCCAGTGATTAACACAGGAAGTCTATATTAAAGGTTGTAGGTAATTATGGCCAAAAAGAAAAGCTTTCCATTACGTATTGATCCTGAATTACACGCAGTCATCGAAAAATGGGCAAATGATGAATTTCGTAGCGTTAACGCTCACATCGAGTATTTACTTCGAGAAATGGCAAAGCAAAAAGGAAAACTAAAAAAAGAGAAAGAGTCTTAAGTTTATATTCAGTGGTTCTCTTTCCTACACAAAAAAAGCAACTAAATTTAGTTGCTTTTTCTAATTATTAAAAATAAAATCACCAATAAACTTTATGATTTCCATATAACACTGATTATGGAATACAGGCTTTATAACAGATACAACAATAATACGAGAAACAGACTTAAAAAAATAAAAACTTTCCACTTATACGATTATTAAAAAACAACCTAAACATTTAGGATTCTTTCCCTTTTTCGAATGTAAAATTCATTATATTTTTTTATATTCCTATCCTAATAAACACTGACCTCATCTCAATTTTACTGATATTCTCAACAACAACAACAGTATACATTCAGGCCATTTCTTTATCTCTTTTCTTTATTATAGCTGACTACAATCTCATAATATTCATCAAGGTCAATAGCATAAGCTTTTAATTCTTTTCATACTAGCCTTCCTTAGTTCACATAACGGGCGGTTTCAGTAGCTAGTTTGCCTAATTTAAAAGGAGAATAAGCTCTTTTATTCTCTTTAAGCATAGCATGTAAAAGAATATGAATTTATAAAAAGTAGGTGAAAACATGACATTAGATTCTCAACGTATTATAGGTTTCCCTGGTATGGGTATGGGTGGTTTCTCTGGTATGGGCATGGGCGGTTTCCCCGGTATGGGCATGGGCGGTTTCCCCGGTATGGGCATGGGCGGTTTCCCC
>NZ_CM000745.1:209146-230871 GCF_000161455.1 Bacillus pseudomycoides DSM 12442 | reverse complement strand
GCCTTCATAGTTTGGTGATGATGGCAGAGAGGTCACACCCGTTCCCATACCGAACACGGAAGTTAAGCTCTCTAGCGCCGATGGTAGTTGGGACCTTGTCCCTGTGAGAGTAGGACGTCGCCAAGCAAAAACCTAAGTCGTTTCGACTTAGGTTTTTTTGTATACATTTTTATTTGCCAAATGTAGTAATCCATAAATTTAGTAATGCTAAAAAAGAAAAAAGAAGAGGCTGTTTAAAATAATAGTGATTTGTTTTGGTTTTCCAGGTTTTCCGAACGAACCTAGAATAGTTCCGATAATGGGACTAATTATTTCTATAAGCAGTATAGGTTTGAAGTAATGATAGTAGAAAAAGTGAGATGTTATAAAGGAAGATTCAATAATTGCACCAGTTACTGCGATGAAAAAAAACAAATATGATCATATATTAAGGTTCTGCATAATTAATCCACCTATAAATTAGTGTGAACTTATAGTAATAGTATCATGAGCTTCACTTAAATATACAAAAAATGATATTACTTAAACCTTAATTTGATTACTTCTTCTTATGCTAAGGTTATACATGGTATGAATTTGAAAATAAATAACTGTTATTGTGATAAATTTAGAAAATGAAATTCAATTAAATCCTGGTTAAGGTATTTTATCGCTACACGGCTAGATCTTCATATGATTGCATCTTATACGCCTATCCTAATTCCCTTTCCCACTTGCATATATTTTCACTTCTTCTTTTGAATATAACTAAAACACGAACGATATCAATAACTAATAAAAAAACATTCGATTATTTGTTGACATGGCTTATGAAATGTTGTTAATATATCCATAGAAACAATATTATATCGCACCTCATATAATCGCGGGGATATGGCCTGCAAGTCTCTACCTAACGACCGTTATTCGTTAGACTATGGGGGAAAGTCACTCGGTATTTTTCTATTCACAAGGGATACGTATGCCTGAGTAGAGCGCTTTCTCTCATAGTAAAAGAGAAACTGTTCTATTTCAGGCTTTTTTTATTTGAATCGGGGGGATTCTAATATGAAATCACTAGTTGGAATCATAATGGGAAGCACGTCAGACTGGGAAACAATGAAATATGCTTGTGACATTTTAGATGAATTACACATTCCGTATGAGAAGAAAGTTGTATCCGCTCATCGGACTCCAGATTATATGTTTGAATATGCAGAAACAGCTCGTGAACGTGGGTTAAAAGTTATTATTGCTGGAGCTGGAGGAGCCGCTCATTTACCAGGGATGGTTGCGGCGAAGACAAATCTTCCTGTAATCGGTGTTCCTGTTCAATCAAAAGCGTTAAATGGTTTAGATTCTTTACTGTCTATCGTTCAAATGCCAGGAGGGGTTCCAGTTGCGACTGTTGCGATTGGTAAGGCTGGTTCAACAAACGCAGGACTACTTGCTGCACAAATACTTGGATCATTTCATGATGACATACATGATGCATTAGAACTGAGACGAGAAGCAATTGAGAAAAATGTGCGTGAAGGTAGTGAGTTGGTATGACAAGAATCATTTTACCGGGAAAAACAATTGGCATTATTGGTGGTGGCCAGCTTGGAAGAATGATGGCGCTAGCAGCGAAGGAAATGGGTTATAAAATTGCTGTACTAGATCCGGCAAAGCATTCACCATGTGCACAAGTTGCTGATATTGAAATTGTTGCATCTTATGATGATTTGAAAGCGATTCAGCATTTAGCGGAAATAAGCGATGTTGTCACATATGAATTTGAGAATATTGATTATAGATGTTTACAATGGCTTGAAAAACATGCGTATTTACCACAAGGCAGTCAGTTATTAAACAAAACGCAAAATCGTTTTACAGAAAAGAATGCAATCGTAAAGGCTGGTTTACCAGTAGCACCATATAGACTTGTGAAGAAGCAAGATGAACTTTTAGAAGCAATTACGGAACTTTCCTTTCCTTGTGTGTTAAAAACAACAACAGGAGGATATGACGGAAAAGGGCAAGTTGTTTTAAGAAGTGAGACGGATGTTGTAAGAGCATGGGAGCTTGCCAGTCAAGCTGAATGTATTCTTGAAAAATGGGTGC
Source organism: Bacillus pseudomycoides DSM 12442 (assembly GCF_000161455.1). GTDB lineage: Bacteria > Bacillota > Bacilli > Bacillales > Bacillaceae_G > Bacillus_A > Bacillus_A pseudomycoides. The sequence continues at coordinate 228,786 of NZ_CM000745.1, read as the reverse complement.
CATTTGAAAAAGAAATATCAGTTATTGTAACTCGTAGCGTAAGTGGTGAAACGAAGGTATTTCCAGTAGCTGAAAATATTCACGTTAATAACATCTTACATGAATCCATCGTACCAGCTCGTATTACAGAAGAGCTTTCACAAAAAGGAATTGAATATGCACAGGTACTAGCGGATGAACTGCAGCTTGTGGGAACACTAGCGGTAGAGATGTTTGCTACGGCAGATGATGAGATTTATATTAATGAATTAGCACCAAGACCTCACAATTCAGGACATTATACAATTGATGCATGCGAAACGAGTCAATTTGGGCAACATATTCGAGCAATCTGTAATTTACCTCTAGGAGAAACAAATTTGTTAAAACCAGTTGTCATGGTAAACATTTTAGGCGAACATATAGAAGGGGTCCTAAAGCAAGTGAATAGATTAACCGGGTGCTATTTACACTTGTATGGAAAAGAAGAAGCAAAGCTGCAGCGTAAAATGGGGCATGTAAATATTTTAAATGAAAATGTTGAAGATGCTTTAGACAAAGCGCAAGAATTGCATATTTGGGACCATCAAGAACAACTTTTGGAGGGAAAAAGATGATTAGTCGTTATACACGCCCTGAAATGGGTGCGATTTGGACGGAAGAGAACAAATTTAAAGCGTGGTTAGAAGTTGAGATTTTAGCATGTGAAGCATGGGCCGAACTTGGTGATATCCCAAAAGAAGATGTGAAAAAAATTCGTGAACATGCATCATTCGATATGGAGCGTATTTATGAGATTGAAAAAGAAACACGTCATGATGTAGTTGCTTTCACTCGTGCTGTATCAGAAACACCAGCATTAGGTGAAGAACGCAAATGGGTACATTACGGTTTAACATCTACAGACGTAGTAGATACAGCTTTATCTTATATCTTAAAACAAGCAAATGAAATTCTACTAAACGACTTAGAAAATTTCATTACTATTTTAGCTAACAAAGCAAAAGAGCATAAGTACACAATTATGATGGGAAGAACACACGGTGTTCATGCAGAACCAACAACATTTGGTTTAAAACTTGGTCTTTGGTATGAAGAAATGAAACGTAACTTAGAACGTTTCAAACAAGCAGCTGATACAGTTCGCGTTGGTAAATTGTCTGGTGCAGTTGGTACATACGCGAACATTAATCCATTCGTAGAAAAATATGTTTGTGAAAACTTAGGGTTAGAAGCAGCTCCGATTTCAACACAAACATTGCAACGTGATCGTCATGCACATTACATGTCAACACTTGCATTAATCGCAACATCTATTGAGAAAATGGCAGTCGAAATTCGTGGTTTACAAAAGAGTGAAACACGTGAAGTGGAAGAGTCATTTGCGAAAGGACAAAAAGGTTCTTCTGCAATGCCACATAAACGAAATCCAATCGGTTCTGAAAATATGACTGGTTTAGCTCGTGTTATCCGTGGTTATATGATGACATCTTACGAGAATGTTCCATTATGGCATGAACGTGATATTTCACATTCTTCTGCGGAACGTATTATCTTACCAGATGCAACAATCGCATTAAACTACATGTTAAATCGCTTTGGTAATATCGTGAAAAACTTAACGGTATTCCCAGAGAACATGAAGCGCAATATGCAAAGAACATACGGTTTAATTTACTCTCAACGTGTAATGCTTACACTAATCGACAAAGGTATGGTACGTGAAGAAGCTTACGATATCGTACAGCCTAAAGCGATGGAAGCTTGGGAGACACAAGTACAATTTAAGGAGCTTGTAGAAGCAGATGAGCGTATTACAAGCAAATTAACACAAGAAGAAATCAACGAATGCTTTAACTACGAGCATCACTTACAACACGTTGATACAATCTTTGAACGTCTTGGATTAAACTGATAATTTTATATGGCACAGAATAGAGTCATTCTGTGCCATTCTTTATAAAAAAATTATTCATATTTTTCAAACTACAGGGGGCTTGCGAAATGCAAAAGCTAGAATTGCTGTATGAAGGTAAGGCAAAAAGAATTTATCGTACAGAAGCAGCAGATATGGTTTGGGTAGAGTACAAAGATAGTGCTACTGCTTTCAATGGGGAGAAAAAAGCGACAATTACAGGAAAAGGTCGTCTGAACAATGAGATTACAACTCTTTTATTCAGAAAGTTACAAGAAGTGGGAATTAAAACACATTTTGTTGAGAAGCTGTCAGATACAGAACAGCTTGTGAAAAAAGTAAGTATTATTCCATTAGAGGTTGTCACAAGAAACGTAATTGCAGGAAGTCTTTCAAAACGATTAGGAATGGAAGAAGGAACTGTACTTGCAGCACCAATCGTAGAATTTTACTACAAAGATGATGATTTAGGAGATCCGCTTGTAACAGAAGATCATATTCGCGTATTAAACGTTGCAACGCCAGAGCAAGTAAGTACATTAAGAGAAAAAGCTCTACAAATCAATCAAGTATTGATTGAGCACTTCGCAAGCTGTCGTGTAAGATTAGTAGATTTTAAATTAGAGTTTGGTGTAACAGAAGAAGGCGAAATCGTATTAGCAGATGAAATTTCACCAGATACTTGCCGTTTATGGGATGAAGAGAGCAATGAGAAATTTGATAAAGATGTATTCCGCCGTGATTTAGGCAATTTAACAGAGGCATATGAAGAAATTTTAAAACGTTTAGGGGGAGCTTCACATGTATAAAGTTAAGGTATATGTAACATTAAGAGAGAGCGTATTAGATCCACAAGGAACAGCAGTGAAAGGTGCTCTTCACAGTCTTTCCTTTACAGAAGTACAAGATGTCCGCATTGGTAAATATATGGAGTTAACAATCGATAAATCAGTAACTGATCTGGATAGCAAGGTAAAAGAAATGTGTGAAAAACTATTAGCGAACGTTGTAATGGAAGATTTCCGTTACGAAGTTGAGGAGGTTGTCGCACAGTGAAATTTGCCGTAATCGTTTTTCCAGGTTCGAACTGTGATGTTGATATGTTTCATGCAATTAAGGATGAGCTTGGTGAAGAGGTAGACTACGTTTGGCATGATGCAGAGAATTTAGATGAGTATGATGCAATTCTTTTACCAGGTGGATTCTCTTACGGTGATTATCTTCGCTGTGGTGCCATTTCTCGCTTTGCAAATGCAATGAAGGCAGTGCAAAAAGCTGCTGAGCAAGGAAAGCCGATTTTAGGTGTATGTAATGGATTCCAAATTTTAGTTGAATCAGGATTACTACCAGGTGCATTAATGCGAAATGAAAACTTGAAGTTTATGTGCCGTACAGTTCAGTTACGTGTGGAAAATAATGAAACAATGTTTACGTCGCAATATAAACAGGGTGAAGTAATCGATATTCCAATCGCACATGGCGAAGGAAATTACTACTGCGATGAAGCAACTCTTAAAGAATTAGAAGAAAAGAACCAAATTGCATTCCGTTATGTAGACAATCCAAACGGAAGCGTTTCAGATATTGCAGGTATTGTAAATGAAAAAGGAAATGTACTTGGCATGATGCCACATCCAGAGCGTGCTGTGAGTGAATTGCTTGGCGGCGCTGAAGGTTTAAAAGTCTTTCAATCTATTTTGAAACATTGGAGGGAAACATATGTCGTTAATGCTTGAACCAAATCCAACACAAATTAAAGAAGAACGTATATATGCGGAAATGGGGCTAACAGACGAAGAGTTTGCCATGGTTGAAAAGATTTTAGGTCGTTTGCCGAACTACACAGAAACAGGTCTTTTCTCTGTTATGTGGTCAGAGCACTGTAGTTATAAAAACTCAAAACCAGTTCTTCGTAAGTTTCCAACAACAGGAGAGCGTGTACTACAAGGACCTGGAGAAGGTGCAGGGATTGTAGATATCGGTGATAACCAAGCGGTTGTATTTAAAATGGAAAGTCATAATCACCCTTCAGCAATTGAGCCATATCAAGGCGCGGCAACGGGTGTTGGTGGTATTATTCGCGATGTATTCTCTATGGGAGCACGTCCAGTAGCATTATTAAACTCACTTCGCTTCGGTGAACTACAATCACCACGCGTAAAATATTTATTTGAAGAAGTAGTTGCAGGGATTGCAGGATATGGTAACTGCATCGGTATTCCAACTGTGGGCGGAGAAGTACAGTTTGATCCATGTTATGAAGGCAACCCGCTTGTAAATGCAATGTGCGTTGGTTTAATTAATCATGAAGATATTAAAAAAGGGCAAGCGCACGGTGCTGGTAATACGGTTATGTACGTAGGTGCTTCAACAGGACGCGACGGTATTCACGGTGCAACTTTCGCATCGGAAGAACTATCTGAGAGTTCAGAAGCAAAACGTCCAGCAGTACAAGTAGGCGATCCATTTATGGAGAAACTTCTTATTGAAGCATGCCTAGAGCTGATCCAATCTGATGCTCTTGTCGGAATTCAAGATATGGGAGCTGCCGGTTTAACATCATCTTCTGCAGAAATGGCAAGTAAAGCAGGAATGGGTATTGAAATGTACTTAGACGATGTACCACAACGTGAAACAGGTATGACACCATATGAAATGATGTTATCTGAATCACAAGAACGTATGTTGATTGTGGTAAAAAAAGGTAGAGAACAAGAAATTGTAGATTTATTTGAAAAGTACGGACTTGCGGCAGTTACGATGGGGAAAGTAACTGAAGATAAAATGCTTCGATTATTCCATAAAGGTGAAATGGTAGCGGAAGTTCCAGCAGATGCATTAGCAGAAGAAGCACCAATTTATCATAAGCCTTCAAAAGAAGCAGCGTACTTTAAAGAGTTCCAAGAAATGAAGATGGAAACACCAAAAGTAGATAACTATAAAGGGACATTACTAGCTCTATTACAACAACCAACGATTGCAAGTAAAGAGTGGGTATATGATCAGTACGATTATCAAGTGCGCACAAGCACAGTTGTTACACCAGGATCAGATGCGGCAGTTGTACGTGTACGTGGTACAGAGAAAGCATTAGCAATGACAACAGACTGTAACTCTCGCTACATTTACTTAGATCCTGAAATGGGCGGTAAAATTGCAGTAGCAGAAGCTGCACGTAATATCGTATGTTCTGGTGGAGAACCACTTGCAATTACAGATTGCTTGAACTTTGGTAACCCAGAAAAACCAGAGATTTTCTGGCAAATTGAGAAGTCAGTAGATGGTATGAGTGAAGCTTGTCGCACATTACAAACTCCAGTTATCGGCGGAAACGTATCAATGTACAATGAACGTAGCGGTGAAGCTGTATATCCAACACCGACTGTTGGTATGGTAGGTCTTGTTCATGACTTAAAACATGTAACAACACAAGAGTTTAAGCAAGCTGGCGATCTTATTTATGTAATTGGTGAAACAAAAGCTGAGTTTGGTGGAAGTGAATTGCAAAAGATGGTATACGGTAAAATCTTTGGTCAATCACCAAGCATCGATTTAGAAGTAGAATTAAAACGCCAAAAACAATTACTAGAAGCTATTCAAGCGGGACTTGTTCAATCTGCACATGACGTTGCAGAAGGAGGATTAGCAGTTGCGATTGCTGAAAGTGCAATTGGTGCGAAACACTTAGGTGCTACTGTGAAATTAGATGGGGAAGCAACAGCGGCATTATTCTCGGAATCACAATCACGCTTTGTCGTAACAGTAAAACGTGAACAACAAGAAGCGTTTGAGAAATCAGTAGAAGCAATTCAAGTTGGAGAAGTCACAAATACAAATGAAGTAACAATTCATAATGAAGAAAATGAAGTATTACTTATAGCAAATGTTGATGAAATGAGAAAGGCTTGGAAAGGGGCAATCCCATGCTTGCTGAAATAAAGGGGTTAAATGAAGAATGTGGCGTTTTCGGAATTTGGGGGCATGAAAATGCAGCACAAGTTACGTACTACGGATTGCATAGTTTGCAGCACCGTGGGCAAGAAGGCGCGGGCATTGTTGTCAATAACGGGGAGAAAATTGTTGGCCATAAGGGGTTAGGTTTAGTATCAGAAGTGTTTTCAAGAGGTGAACTAGAAGGCTTAAATGGAAAATCAGCAATTGGACACGTGCGCTATGCGACAGCAGGCGGAAGTGAAGTAGCAAATGTGCAACCATTACTATTCCGTTTCTCTGATCATAGTATGGCGTTAGCTCACAACGGAAATTTAATTAACGCAAAAATGCTTCGCCGTGAATTAGAGGCAGAAGGAAGTATTTTTCAAACAAGTTCAGATACAGAAGTACTGCTTCATTTAATTAAACGTAATACAAAAGGTTCACTAATCGAGAGCGTAAAAGATGCATTGAACAAAGTAAAAGGCGCATTTGCGTATCTTTTACTAACAGGAAACGAAATGATTGTTGCACTAGATCCGAATGGATTCCGACCACTTTCAATTGGGAAAATGGGGGATGCGTATGTCGTAGCATCTGAAACATGTGCTTTTGATGTAGTTGGTGCAACATACATTCGTGATGTAGAACCTGGAGAACTACTTATCATTAATGACGAGGGTATTCAAGTAGATCGTTTTACAAACGAAGTAGATCATGCAATTTGTAGTATGGAATACATTTACTTTGCTCGTCCAGATTCTAATATTGCTGGCATTAACGTTCATGCAGCACGTAAAAATATGGGAAAACGTTTAGCGATGGAAGCTCCAATTGAAGCAGATGTTGTAACAGGTGTTCCAGACTCTAGTATTTCGGCAGCGATCGGTTATGCAGAAGCAACAGGAATTCCATACGAATTAGGATTAATTAAAAATCGTTACGTTGGTCGTACCTTTATCCAACCTTCTCAAGAATTGCGTGAGCAAGGGGTAAAAATGAAGCTTTCAGCAGTACGAGGCGTGGTTGAAGGAAAGCGTGTTGTAATGATTGACGATTCCATTGTACGAGGAACAACAAGTAAACGTATTGTGCGCATGCTTCGTGAGGCAGGAGCGACAGAAGTACATGTGAGAATTGCTTCTCCGCCACTTAAGTATCCATGTTTCTATGGAATTGATATTCAAACGAGAAAAGAATTAATTGCAGCAAATAACTCTGTAGAAGAAATACGTCAAATCATCGGTGCAGATTCTTTAACATTTTTAAGTGAAGATGGCTTAGTAGATGCAATTGGACGTCCATATGAAGGGAAATACGGCGGCTTATGTATGGCTTACTTTAATGGAGATTATCCAACAGCTCTTTATGATTATGAGCAAGAGCTTTTAGAAAGTATGAAATAAAAAGGCGAGAAGCTTCTACTTCATTTTAAGTAGAAGCTAGCTTTTTCCTAAAACATACTCTATAAAGAGAGTGCCCGCTTGGGTGGGAGAAATTAAAAGACGAGGTGTAAAAAACGATGGCGAATGCATATAAGCAAGCAGGAGTAGATATTGAAGCTGGATATGAAGCGGTATCTCGCATGAAAAAACACGTACAAACAACAATGAGAAAAGAAGTACTAGGCGGTCTTGGCGGTTTTGGAGGTATGTTTGATCTATCAAAATTTGCATTAGAAGAACCTGTATTAGTATCTGGAACAGACGGCGTGGGTACAAAATTAATGCTCGCTTTTATGATGGATAAACATGACACAATTGGTATTGATGCAGTAGCGATGTGTGTAAATGATATTGTTGTCCAAGGGGCAGAACCGCTTTTCTTCCTTGATTACATTGCTTGCGGTAAAGCAGAACCTAGTAAAATTGAAAACATCGTCAAAGGTATATCAGAAGGTTGTCGCCAAGCGGGTTGTGCATTAATTGGTGGAGAGACAGCTGAGATGCCAGGTATGTATTCCACTGAAGAGTATGACTTAGCTGGTTTTACTGTTGGAATTGTTGATAAAAAGAAAATTGTAACAGGTCAGTCTATTGAAGCTGGTCATGTATTAATTGGTTTAGCATCTAGTGGTATTCATAGTAACGGGTATTCTTTAGTACGAAAAGTGTTATTGGAAGACGGACAGCTATCTTTAGATCGTATACAGGGTCGCTTAGAACTACCTCTTGGTGAAGAACTATTAAAACCAACGAAAATTTATGTCAAACCTATTTTAGAACTATTGAAAAAGTATGAAGTGTATGGCATGGCACATATTACAGGTGGCGGCTTTATTGAAAATATTCCACGTATGTTGCCGGAAGGAATCGGTGCAGAAATTGAACTAGGTTCTTGGCAAATTCAACCGATTTTTAGCTTGCTTCAAGAGGTTGGAAAATTAGAAGAAAAAGAAATGTTCAATATTTTTAACATGGGTATTGGTATGGTAGTTGCAGTAAAAGAAGAAGATGCAAAAGCTGTTGTTCAACTTCTTGCAGAACAAGGAGAAAAAGCACATATTATTGGACGTACTGTAAAAGGATCAGGTGTTACTTTTAATGGAGGCGCAGAACTATGAGTAGATTGGCAGTCTTTGCCTCTGGAAGCGGCTCTAACTTCCAAGCACTAATTAATGCAGTGGAAGAAAAAAGATTACATGCTGAAATTAGTTTGCTAGTATGTGATCAACCTGAGGCACGTGTTATCGGACGAGCGTATTATCATCATGTTCCATGCTTTGCTTTTTCAGCGAAAGAATATGAATCAAAAGAAGCATTTGAAAATGAGATATTAAAAAAACTGCGAGAATACGAGATTGATTGTGTTATTTTGGCAGGATATATGCGTCTTATCGGGTCAACATTATTAGAAGCCTATGGTGGGAAAATCATTAACATTCATCCATCATTATTACCGAGTTTTCCAGGGAAAGATGCTGTTGGTCAAGCATTAGAAGCGGGTGTGAAAGTAACTGGTGTGACAATTCATTATGTAGATGCAGGGATGGATACAGGACCAATTATCGCACAAGAAGCAGTAACAGTTTCTGAAACGGATACGAGAGAGAGTTTACAAAAGAAAATTCAGCAAGTTGAACATAGATTGTACGTAGATACGGTGAACGAAATCGTTCAATTTATAGAAGAGCCAACTGTTAAATAACATTCAACTAGGGGTGAAGGATAAATGAAAAAGCGTGCATTAGTAAGTGTTTCGAATAAAACAGGGGTTGTAGAATTTGTTAAAGGATTACTTGAACAAGGGATTGAAGTTATTTCAACAGGCGGAACGAAAAGATTATTAGAAGAAAACGGCTTACAAGTCATCGGGATTTCTGAAGTAACAGGTTTCCCAGAAATTATGGACGGACGTGTAAAAACATTACATCCAAACATCCATGGTGGTTTACTTGCAGTACGTGATAATGAAACGCATGTGGCGCAGATGAATGAATTAGGCATTCAGCCAATCGACTTTGTTGTTGTAAACTTATACCCATTTAAAGAAACAGTTGCTAAACCTGATGTGACATTTGCTGATGCAATTGAAAATATTGATATCGGTGGTCCAACAATGATTCGTTCAGCTGCGAAAAATCATAAATTTGTATCAGTAATCGTTGATCCAACAGATTATGATGTTGTACTAGCTGAGTTAAAAGAAAACGGTGAAGTTACAGACGAAACAAAACGTAAATTAGCAGCAAAAGTATTCCGCCATACAGCGGCATATGATGCATTAATTTCAAACTATTTAACTGAACAAATGGGAGAAGAAAGTCCAGAAACATTAACGGTAACATTCGAGAAAAACCAAGATTTACGTTACGGAGAAAACCCACATCAAAAAGCAACATTCTATAAAGCACCATTTGCAGCAACTTCTTCTGTTGCATATGCAGAGCAGTTACATGGAAAAGAGCTATCTTACAACAATATCAATGACGCAGATGCAGCGCTTAGCATCGTGAAAGAATTTACAGAACCAGCAGTGGTAGCAGTAAAACATATGAATCCATGCGGAGTTGGTGTTGGTACTGATATTCATGAAGCATATACACGTGCTTACGAAGCAGATCCAGTATCAATCTTTGGCGGCATTATTGCAGCGAACCGTGAAATTGATAAAGCTACAGCAGAAAAATTACATGAAATTTTCTTAGAAATTATTATTGCACCTTCCTTCTCAGAGGAAGCATTAGAAGTGTTGCAAAGTAAGAAAAACTTACGCCTTTTAACTGTAAATATTGAAAAAGCAGTAAATGCAAGTAAAAAATTAACTTCTGTACAAGGTGGCCTTCTTGTTCAAGAAGAAGATACGCTAGCGCTAGATGAAGATGCAATTACAGTTCCAACAAAACGTGAACCAACAGAGCAAGAATGGGCCGATTTAAAACTAGCTTGGAAAGTTGTCAAACACGTAAAATCAAATGCAATTGTTTTAGCAAAAGATAATATGACAATTGGAGTTGGAGCTGGACAAATGAACCGCGTTGGCTCAGCGAAAATTGCTATTACACAAGCTGCTGATAAAGCACAAGGTAGTGCGCTTGCATCTGATGCATTTTTCCCAATGCCAGATACAGTAGAAGAGGCTGCTAAAGCAGGGATTACAGCAATCATTCAACCAGGCGGATCGATTCGTGATGAAGATTCTATTAAAAAAGCTGATGAGTTTGGCATTACTATGGTGTTCACTGGCGTACGTCATTTCAAACATTAATAGGGGAAGTTTAAAAAGTCCGGCCAAGATAACCTTCTTTTTGAACATGAACGAATAGAAACAAACTAGGGGCATTGCTCCTGGTTTGTACTTATTTGAATATTGGAGGATGACATATGAATGTTTTAGTAATTGGCCGCGGTGGACGTGAGCATGCTTTAGCTTGGAAGTTTGCACAGTCTGAGCAAGTGGAAAAGGTATATGTAGCACCAGGAAATGAAGGTATGAGAGACGTGGCAACGCCAGTTGCTATTGATGAAAATGATTTTGATGCACTTGTTCTGTTTGCGAAAGAGAACAATATAGGTTTAACATTCGTCGGTCCCGAAATTCCGCTTATGAATGGGATTGTCGATCGTTTTGAGGCAGAAGGACTTCGTGTTTTTGGTCCGAATAAAGCAGCGGCTGTGATTGAGGGCAGTAAAGCTTTTACAAAAGAATTGATGAAAAAGTACGATATTCCAACAGCAGCATATGAAACGTTCACGAACTATGAGGAAGCAGTAGCGTATATTCGAAAAATTGGTGCACCAATTGTTATTAAAGCGGACGGTTTAGCAGCTGGTAAAGGTGTAACAGTGGCAATGACGTTAGAAGAGGCATTACAAGCTGTAAAAGAAATGCTGCAAGATGTGAAATTTGGTGAAGCAAGTAAAAAGGTTGTTATTGAAGAGTTTTTAGATGGACAGGAATTCTCTTTAATGGCATTCGTAAATGGAACAACTGTTTATCCAATGGTAATTGCACAAGATCATAAACGCGCTTTTGATGGTGATAAAGGACCGAATACAGGAGGAATGGGTGCATATTCTCCAGTACCACAAATTCCAGAATCAGCGGTTGAAGTAGCGATTGAAACGGTTTTACATCCAACCGCTCAAGCGATGATCAAAGAAGGCCGTTCATTTACAGGCATTTTATATGCAGGTCTTATTTTAACAAACGAAGGCCCAAAAGTAATTGAGTTTAATGCTCGTTTTGGAGATCCGGAAACAGAAGTTGTACTGCCTCGTTTAGACAATGATTTAGTTGATGTATGTAATAGCGTTTTAGATGGAGAAAAATTAGTACTTAAATGGTCTGAAGAAGCGGTTATTGGTGTAGTACTTGCTTCAAAAGGATATCCTGAAGTATATGAAAAAGGCGCTATTATTCGCGGATTAGATACATTAGAAGATGCAATTGTTTTTCATGCAGGTACAGCTATGAAGCGTGGAGATTTCGTAACAAACGGTGGTCGTGTACTATTTGTTGCTTGTAAAGCAAAAGACTTACAAGAAGCGAAAGATAAAGTATATAAAGAAATCGCGAAAATTAAGAGTGATGGGTTATTTTATCGAAATGATATAGGATACCGCGCAATTGCAAAGGTAGATTGCTAGAAGCTAACATGTTTTATGTTAGCTTCTTTTTTTGTTTAGTATTTACTTTCGTTCAAAACATAAAAAGTGGTTTGCTTTATTTTGTATGCAGAAAGCAAGTCCTAATAATTAAAGTAGTATATTATCTAGTTGATCCTGAAATCCCAAGCTTCTCCATCTTCCTGTATAATGTTCGAACACTAATTCCTAAATCAGCAGCAGCCTGTTTTTTTCCTTCATAATCATATCCATAATAATGAAGCTTTTTAATAATACTCTCTTTTTCGGCCTCTTTTAATGTACTGCATTCTTTTGAAGGTGACTGTGGTTGAGTTATATTATGTTGTAGGAATCCCGGTAAGGATGATTGGGTTAATTGGCTACTCTTTTCCATATTCATACTGTATTCTAAAATGTTCTCTAGTTCACGAATGTTCCCAGGCCAGTGATATTGCTTTAACTTTTCTAAAAAATCATCTGTATAAGTTTGAATGAATTTTCCTGTTCTTGTTTGTAATTTTTCAATTAAGAAGGGAACTAGTTTTTTTAAGTCTTCTTTTCTTTCTCTTAATGGTGGTAAATGGATAGGAATAACATTTAGTCTGTAGTAAAGATCGGAACGGAATTGTTTAGATTCCATCAATTTTTCTAATGATTGATTAGATGCAGCGATAATCCGGATATTCACTTTTTTAGGAAGTGTTCCACCAATTCTTTGTACAACACCATCTTGCAGTACTTTCAATAGTTTTGGTTGTAAATGGAGAGGGAGATCGGCAATTTCATCTAAAAATAGTGTTCCTCGATCGGCCATTTCAAAGTAACCTGGTTTTCCTTTTTTCCTTGCTCCCGTAAATGCACCTTCCTCATAGCCAAAGAGTTCACTTTCGAATAAAGATTCAGGAATACTAGCACAATTTATTTCAATGAAATCTCCTCTTTGGAACATGCTCTGTTCATGAATAAGTTTTGCCATTAAGCTTTTTCCCGTCCCTGTTTCTCCAGTAATAACAATAGAGGAAGTACTACTTTTCATATTTTTTAAGATTTCTTTTATGTTTTGCAATGTATGGCTGTTCCCAAGGATATATTCAGTTTGTTTTAATTTCGTGCCCATTGTGGGAGTGGAATAATTGGTTTCATGAATGATAGCAGTAATAATCCCTTTTAATTTTTCCATCCAATAGATAAATTCTTTTTGCTGGTCGATTAACTTCTGTTGTTTATTTTTTGAAAAACTAACGAATGAAAGATAACCGTAGTGGCGTTCATTTTGAATCATGTTTTGTATAATTTCTGCAGTTGATGGACAGCTCTTTTGAAAGTGACAACCATGACACATATTCATATGTCCTGGCTTATGTACAAAGGTAATGGGATGCTCGTATAGTTTTTGGAAAAATGGGAGGTAGACACGTTCTCCTTTTTTCTTTTTATATTCTTCCGTTGAAGAAACTAATAGCCCTTCATGGTTGAAATAGGCGATTTCTATTTGTAAGAGTTCGGAAAAGGTATGAATAATTTTTGTGATTGCTGTGATTGTAGACAATTTAGAACCTCCTTTCTATTATACAACCATTGTATGATAATTCTGAAAAATGAAAAAGTGTCAAACGTTTGTCAAAAATGTCAAACAATCGTATTAAGATTGCTTGCTATGATAAGGATTTTCTATGCAATAACATTGGCATGATTTTTGCTTAATAAAAAGTAGATGTAAATAAAGGGGGCTTTTTTATGGAAAGAGATTATTTTCAATTAAAGGATAAAGTGGCGGTTGTAACTGGGGCGGCATCAGGAATTGGGTATGCGACTGCAACAATTTTTGCTGAAGTAGGGGCTGCCGTTATTCTTTTAGATATTGATGAAGAAAAGGGTATGCAAGCTGCACAGAGTTTACGAGATGAGGGACAGCGAGTAGAGTTTTTGAAGTGCGATGTAACAAGTGAATTAGATTGTAAGAATGTTAGCGAACATATTAGGCAGGTATATGGAAGTGTAGATGTGTTGTTTAACAATGCGGGAATTATTAGAAGAAAAACAGTTGTTGAATTAGAGGAAAGGGAGTGGGATTCAGTTATTAATGTTTCATTAAAAGGTGTATACCTATTATCTAAATATATCATTCCAATTATGGCTGAAAAGCAAGGTGGGAGTATTATCAATACAGGTTCCGGATGGGGGCTAAAAGGAGGCGATAAAGCAGCTGCTTATTGTGCTGCAAAGGCCGGTGTTGTGAACTTAACGAAGGCGATGGCAATTGATCATGGTCCGCAAAATATTCGAGTGAATTGTATATGTCCTGGTGATACAGATACACAGTTACTACGTGACGAGGCGAAGCAATTAAATGTGGAAGAGGGAACATTTTTGAAAGAGTCAGCAACAGATCGACCTCTATCAAGAATTGGTACGCCTCGTGATATCGCAAAAGGTGTTTTATTTTTAGCTAGCGATTTGTCATCTTGGGTGACAGGAACGGAACTTGTTGTTGATGGTGGAGGTTTAGCATAATTGAAAGAATTTTAATAAGGGGGTATTAAGATGACGAAAAAGGTACATCCTTACATTCCAAATATGGTACCTGAAGTAAAGGAAGAGATGTTAAAAGAAATAGGCGCTGAATCAGTGATGGAATTATACGCTTGTATACCGGATGAACTAAAGTTGAAAGAGGAAATGAACATACCAAAGGCGCTTACAGAATACGAGTTGCGTCGCCACATTGAAGGGATATTGTGTAAGAACACGAGTACAAGTGAATATCTAAATTTTCTAGGAGCAGGTTGCTGGCAGCATTTTGTACCAGCAGTTTGCGATGAAGTGAATCAAAGATCGGAATTTCTGACGGCATATGCCGGTGAACCTTACGAGGATCATGGTAGATTCCAAGCGTTATTTGAATATCAAAGTCTAGTAGCTGAACTTGTTGATATGGATGTTGTAAATGTACCGACGTTTGATTGGGGGCAAGCAGCAGCTACAGCGATTCGAATGGCTGCTCGTATTACAAAAAGAACAGAGGTATTAGTAGCGCAAACCGTATCACCTGAAAGAATGAAAATTATTCAAAATTATGGCTCCCCAGATCTTGAATTTGTTTTTGTTAGTTATGATGCTGAGAATGGTCTTCTAGATTTAGAAGATTTAAAGAATAAGATTTCTTCTAATGTGGCAGCCATTTATTTTGAAAATCCTTCCTATTTAGGGTTTATTGAATCACAAGGTATGGAAATTGCGGAAATTGCGAAGCAGAATGATGCACTAGTAGTAGTTGGTGTTGATCCAATTTCACTTGGAGTGTTGGCGCCGCCAAGTCACTATCAAGCGGATATTGTTTGTGGTGATTTGCAGCCACTTGGTATGCACATGAACTATAGTGGAGGACAAGCGGGATTTATTGCTACAAGGGATGAAGAAAAGTTTATTAATGAATATCCTTCACGTCTATTTGGAATTGTGCCAACAGTAAAAGAAGGGGAGTATGGCTTTGGCGATGTGGCTTATGATCGGACATCTTTTGCCCTTCGTGAAAAAGGAAAAGAATCAGTTGGTACACAAACTGCGTTATGGGGAATTACAGCTGGGGTTTATTTATCGTTACTTGGACCGAATGGCATGTATGAATTAGGTCAAACTATTATGCAAAATAGTCAATATGCAGTAAAACAATTGAACAAAATCCCTGGGGTGAGAGGTTCAAGATTAAGTTCTCCATTTTTTAAAGAGTTTCTTGTCGATTTTAATGAGACGGGTTTATCAGTCGAAATCATAAATAAGAAATTACTAGAAAAACAGGTATTTGGAGGAAAGGATATTTCGAAAGAGTTTCCTATATTTGGTCAATGCGCTTTATATTGCGTTACAGAAGTCCATACGAAGGAAGATTTGGATCAGTTAATTGCCGCCCTTCAAGAAATTGTGACGAATTAAAATAAATGAACAGAAAGGAGAATGAACTCATGAAGAAAATTAAAAGGGATAGTAAAGTTCGTGACTTTCATCAAGCAAAATGGAATGAACCAATTATTTTTGAACTTCATCAGCGAGGAGAAAGAGGAGTAGAAGTTCCGACAGCGGATCAAACGATTGTGCAGGAAGTTGGAGATGGAGTTTCAAAGATTCCTCATTCTATGTATAGAAAAGAAAGAGCGAGGCTTCCAGAAATCGGTCAGGCGCGTGTGTTAAGGCATTATGTGAGACTTTCACAAGAGACGTTAGGATCCGATTTTAACGTTGAAATTGGGCAAGGGACTTGTACGATGAAATATATCCCAAAAATTAATGAATTATTAGTACGAAATCCTAAAATAATGGAACTGCATCCTCTTCAAGATGAAAGTACGGTCCAAGGAATGCTAGAGATTATATATAAATTGGATCTTTGTATGAGAGAAATATCTGGTATGGATCATTTTTCATTTCAGCCAAGTGGTGGTACGCAAGCATTATTTGCTATGGCTTCTATTGTAAGAAAATATCATGAATCTCGCGGAGAAGGAGAAAAACGGAACGAAATTATTACAACCATTTTTTCTCATCCTTCACAAGCGGCTACAGCAGCTGTTAAAGGCTTTAAAATCATTACGCTTCATCCCGATAAAGATGGATTTCCTGATCTTGAAAAGTTAAAAGCTGTTGTTTCAGAAAGAACAGCAGGATTTGTTGTAGCGAATCCTGAAGATACAGGGATTTTTAATTCGAAGATTAAAGAGTTTACGAGGGTTGTTCATGAAGCTGGTGGGATTTGTTACTACGATCAAGCAAATGCAAATGGCCTTCTTGGGGTTACTCGGGCGAAAGAAGCAGGATTTGATATGTGTTTCTTTAATCTTCACAAAACATTTGCAGCTCCGCATATGTGTGGCGGACCAGCAACAGGTGCACTTGGAGTGAGCAAAGAGCTAAAAGAATATTTACCTGGACCAATTGTGGAATGCGATGAAGGAAAATATTATTTAAACAATGATCTGAAACATTCCATTGGAAAAGTGCGCGCTTTTCATGGGGTAGCACAAACAATTCTCAGGTCTTATGCATGGATTCGTGCCCTTGGTCCAGAAGGATTAAAAGAAGTGGCGAAAACAGCTGTATTAAATAACAATTATATGTATCACAAAGTACAAAAGATTCGTGGTGCAAGTGCTCCATATGTAAAAGGACAGCGCCTTGAGCAAGTTCGCTATAGCTGGGAAGAGATGAAAAATGCAACGGGTATTACGACAGAAGATGTTCAAAGAAGAATGACAGATTTCGGTTTACACTACTGGACGAGTCACCATCCATATATCGTACCCCAGCCGTTCACGCTTGAACCGACTGAGAGCTATTCTAAGACTGACTTAGATGAGTATATAGCAGCCCTTGAACAAATTTCTAAGGAAGCCTATGAAAATCCCAAAGTCATTCAAAACGCTCCGCAAAATAGTACGATTCACAAATTAGATGAACAGGATTTTCTCGATAATCCGAAAAAATGGTGTATTACATGGAGAGCGTATCAGAAGAAGGTGCAGTTACTAGAATTGATTTGAAGAAAATGGGAAGGCAATCAGAATTGTTTTTGATTGCCTTTCGTTCTATAGCATTGTAATTCTATTATTATAGGTTAAATAGTCAGAATGTTCAGAATAAAAAAGAGGGGACATTGTATATTTTGAAACGAATCACTTGATTTTGCATAGAGTGAATCGGTTATTTTTTAGGAACGTTGCAAAGAGAGAGGTGAGACGATGGATAATTTAGAGACAAAATCAAATATTGGAACACCATCTACTATAGATGGGAAGTTGAATCGTGGCTTAAGGCCACGACATATATCTATGATTGCAATTGGTGGTGCAATTGGTACGGGATTATTTGTTGCAAGCGGTGCTACGATTAGTCAAGCGGGACCAGGAGGGGCATTTGTTGCGTACCTTGCTATTGGGTGTATGGTTTATTTTTTAATGACAAGTCTTGGTGAGATGGCAACATATCTTCCAACGTCAGGTTCATTTGAAACATACGGAACTCGGTTTGTTGATCCGGCATTTGGATTTACACTTGGTTGGAATTATTGGTTAAGCTGGGCTACAACCATTCCGGCTGAGTTGGCAGCAGGTGCGTTGGTTATGAAATATTGGTTGCCAGAATCCTCGGATGTTCTATGGGGGATGCTTTTTTTGGCACTTATATTTTTATTAAATGTACTGTCTGTTAGAGGGTATGGTGAATCGGAGTTTTGGTTTGCTGGTATTAAGGTCGTTACAATTATTCTATTTTTAGTGATCGGTATTTTCATGATACTTGGTATATTCTTTAGCCCGGCAGTAGGGTTTCATAATCTTACGATAGGTGAGGCTCCTTTCAAAGGAGGATTTTTGGCTATAGTTGGTGTTTTTATGATTGCAGGTTTCTCCTTTCAAGGTACAGAAATGGTTGGTATTGCTTCTGGTGAAAGTGAGGATCCAGAGCGGAATGTTCCTCGGGCAATTCGTAGTGTTTTTTGGAGGGTGTTAATTTTTTATGTGTTGGCTATAGCCGTAATAGGGATTATTATTCCATATACAGACCCGAGTCTTCTTAAATCGGATGTGGATCATATTTCTATTAGCCCATTTACTTTAGTTTTTCAAAAAGCTGGACTTGCATTTGCGGCATCATTAATGAATGCTGTCATTTTAACCTCTGTGCTTTCAGCTTGTAATTCTTCTATGTATGCTTCTACTCGCATGCTTTGGGCTCTTGCACAAGAAGGAAAAGCGCCTAAAATTTTGCGTAAGGTAAATAGAAGAGGGGTCCCTACCTATGCTTTGTATGCCAATATTATTTTTGGATTACTTGTCTTTTTATCATCATTCATTGGCGATGGCGTTGTTTATATATGGCTGCTTAATATGACGGGGTTAACGGGGTTTTTAACATGGATTGGAATCGCAATCTGTCATTATAGATTTCGTAGAGCATACGTGGCACAAGGGAGAAGCTTAAATGAACTAACATTTAAGGCGAAATGGTATCCCTTTGGTCCGTTGTTTACGTTAGTATTATGTATCATTGTTATTATTGGACAAGGAAGTGAAGTGGTTTCTGGAGGGGCGATTAACTGGTATGGAATGCTTGTATCGTATATTAGTGTACCGGTGTTTATTATTCTTTAGTTAGGTTATAAGTTTATTAAAAAGACGAAGGTTGTCCCGTTAAAAGAGTGTGACTTTAGCCGAGATGATTTGTGAAACAACCTCTAAATTGATTTTTAAGACAATAGAATATATGAATCTCATTTCTATTCATATTACGCATCCGCAGTTAGCGGGTGCATTTTTGTATGGTTGGATTGTCATCATATATAGTTAGATAGAAAGATAGGAAAAATTATATTGTATGTTGAATGTTTCAAGGAGTTACAATCTGTTTGCATTTTAATTCGCCAATCAACAATAGAAAAATAGAAATAACTAAAGTAAGCGTAGCGCCAATAAGTGGAAGTGCTTGATTATCTCATGGTTTATTTATAAATTGTAGGTGGGGAATATTTGACGCTTACTATTCAGTGTCTTTTTATATTTGATTTGTTGATAAACATTATGAAAAAACTGGTACAAGTTAATAGATGCAATAGGTAAGAGGATCCTAATGGGTTGAAGCGAGGGTTTTACCTATTGTCATCTGTTTTTGCTATAAAGTATTAGAAATCAATAGTATACTGGTATACCCATTTCAGGGAAATCACGCATACCCATACCAGGGAAACCGCCCATGCC
>NZ_CM000745.1:201372-209046 GCF_000161455.1 Bacillus pseudomycoides DSM 12442 | reverse complement strand
AAAAACCTAAGTCGTTTCGACTTAGGTTTTTTTGTGGTTAATAACATAATACCTATTTCCGTATGCAAATAATTTTCCTCTATTCACTTTTAACATATCCTCAATTTTTATTTTTACTAAAGAGTACGGAGAAACGCCTCCAGTAAAAATAGATTTTAATTCTGAATGAAGGTACTCCACCAACTGGATATCCTGTATGTTCTAACACTTCTTGCTCGGTGGCTAACCGTGGCCTCTCAATATGTAATGCTTTACCTACTCTAGAAGTGATTGCTCAGAATCATACAAATATTTTTGACGAATTGTTCTGGAGAAGCATTGATAGTTTGTGTAGCTTCCTCTACAGAATGACAAGTTTGTGAGATGCTCTGCAAAAATGTTTTGTATATGTAAATATTGTTTATATTTTTTTGCAGTCCTTCATACGGCTTCTTTTCTCCAAGTTAGAGATAATAACATAAGCCCATCATCTATATGTATCTCTCGAATCATAGATGATGGGCTTGGGTGTGAATAGTAGCTATGTTTATCTTTTGATATCAATGAGTTTAAAGCGCTCACAAACGAGTAACATGTCTTCAGAAAATTCACGTCCAAATTTGTGTAACTCTTCTGTGAAAAATTTTATATGTGCTTTTCTCCAGTAGTCATAAGTTCGATCACCTTCGCCTTCTGCAATGGCAAATTCTTCGGGAACTTCATTCATTGGTGTTACAGTTACTTCTATTGTTTTAATAATGGCTACAGGCTCATCCTGGCTATTTAAGATAATGCTATAATCATTTGTCGTAGGAAGCGGCTCATTGTCTAGTTCATAGAAGATATGACCAGAGCATGTTGCTGTTTTCACGCCATCAATTACTAATTGAGCAAGATAGTCAGGAGATGCTCCGAACTGCCATGCACTGACAGATTGAGGTTTTTCACTTTCCTTCCAATACTCATCCCAATACTTTTGTGCTAATTGGTTCATTTGTATCATTCACCTATTTCTCTATTATATAGTCTAATACATAATTCATTGCCATAAGGTTCTGCTCATCTATCTTTCCTATAAACCTCTATAATAATATTAAAGAATATTCGGAATAAAGAAGTCAAGCCATTTTAAACGACTACCTAAGTTTTCAAGATTAGATAATTTATTTCGAGTAATAAAACCAACGCTTTTTATGGGGAGCTTGTTTAACGTATCTTTTCGTCAAAATGAAGAAGGTACGTCTGTTAGGGTGGTATAATTGCAACTAACCGATTCTTCCATAGGAATATCGGTTAGTTGTTGTCTTTTTATAGGTGATCTTTCTATAGTTAGAGCAATACGAAGAGAGTGAACACAATGGCTAACAAAATGCGGTAATAGGCAAATGGCTTTAAACCGATTTTTGCTAGTAACTTTAAAAAAGTTACTACTGCCAACATTGCTACTACAAAAGAAGTAATAAATCCTACTGCAAACATTGGAATATCATCTATACTTAAATGTTCCCAACTTTTTAATAAGTCTAGACCTGTTGCACCAACCATGACAGGAAGAGCGATAAGAAAAGAAAATTCTGATGCAGCGTTATAATTTACTTTTGCTAACAATCCTCCAGACATTGTGGATCCAGCTCTTGAAAAACCAGGATATACCGCTAAACATTGAAATAATCCAATTGTTAATGCTTGACGATATGTTAAATCATCTAATGAATAAGAGGTAGCTTCAGGTTTTTTAACTTCTGCAAAAATCATAAGAATAGCTCCTGCTACAAGTCCGATAACGACAGTATATGGCTGAAATAAGTATGTTTTGATTACATCATGTAATAGTAAGCCAGCAACTACAGCTGGGAATACACCTAGGAAAACATGTAGTGCATTGAATTTTTTCTCTTTCTGCAAGAGAGGCTTAATGTTACATAAGGAAACAAGGCGTTTGTGATATAAAACAGCAATAGCTAAAATTGCTCCTAATTGTATGACAATCTCAAATGTTTTTGCTCTTTCTCCTTCAAAACCTAATAAGTGTCCTACTAGTATAAGATGCCCAGTAGAAGAAATAGGTAGGAATTCTGCTAGTCCTTCTACAATACCGAGTATGAAGGCAATAATTGTATCGCTCATAATTTCACTCCTATACAAAATATTAATGAAAAGCTATCTATGAAATACAATGTTAAGAAATAAATCTATTCATTTCTTTTTTAGTAAAAAACTTTAAAGTTGTATAGATAGAATATAAAATTATAACTGTTATAAAGCTATACATTGTTAGTGTAACTGTAACGGGAGCCCATACTGTAATAAACGACCAAGGTGCTCCAAGTAGTATTTTGGGGAGTTTTAAAAAGAATAGTAGTCCCCCTGCAACGACACATATATTTATGAGAAATAATATGAATTTCTTTTTGTTTAATAAAGTCCAATTTCGGCGTTTTTGTAATAACCTTCTTATAAGTCTTATGGTTAAAATTATAAATAATATACTTAAGCACGCTGTCACAATGAATATTATGGTTGCTACTTTATCTATTTTTTGAAAGCTATCTATTTGTTTTGTATCAGAAATGTTTTTTCCATTCCAGAGATCTATAACTCCTTGACCAATTGATGTTGTAACTGCACTTTTCATATTAGATAACACTGCTACACCTGTTTGTTTATTCGGTTGCATAATAATAAAGGATGAAAAATTCGGATTTTCCCCCGAATGAAGTATGGACTTTGTGTCTTCTTGTCTAACAATCCAGCCGCTAGCATAATAATCATTATTTTTAATTGGTTGCACTGTTTTATCCGGTATGTGTGAATCTGAAATGAGTTGTGTATGAATAGAATTGTTTATTTCAATTCCTAACTGGAGATTCATCCATTTTGCTAAATCATTTGTATTACTAATAATATAACCTGCAGGTGTATTACCGCGATAGATAGGTTGTTCATATGGATATGGTCTCATAAATCTTAATTTATATCCGGTAGCCATCTCGTTAGGGTGTCCTTGTAAGTAACCTACTAATGAATTTTTCATTCCAATTTGATCTAGGATGTTCTGCTTTATATAAACTTCATATGGCTTCTTTGTTACTTTTTCAATTACAAGTCCTAAAATATCGTAATTAATAGTTGCGTATTCAAAAGAACTTCCAGGCTTATGATTTAATTTTGTTTGTTTTAGAGTTTTGATTGTTGTTTCCAGTGCATCATTGGCTGAACTTATAGGAATAGAGCTAATCGTGGTAGAAGGTATCCCGCTAGTATGATAGAGCAGATGATTTAAATTGATTTTTACTGGCTTATCATTATAAGTTAATTGTAACCATGGTAAAAACTTTGTGATATCATCTGCCTGCTTTAGTAGGCCTTCTTTTTCTAGTTGCAAAATAGCTAAACCTGTAAAGGCTTTACTTGTTGAAGCTAACTCGAATAAGGTATCCTCATTCACAGGCTTTTTTGTTTTTAAATCTGCATACCCAAATCCTTTTTGATAAACAGTTTTTCCTTTTTCAACAATCACTACCGATATTCCTGGTATTTGACTCAGTTCTTGTTGCTCTTTAATAAATTGATCAATTTGTTGTATACGTTGTTCGTTAGTTTGTTCACTTTCAGCAAAGCTAATGTGTGCTAATGGGATAAGGAAGATTAGTATTAAAAAACTAATAGACAGGTAATGGTAAAGTTTTCTTTGCTTTTTATTCATTTTTAATAGCTCCTATCTGTAGGCAATAATGGATGATAGAGTTGCTGTAATCATTATAGAAAGTGTTTTAAATCTGCATAATTGGAAAGTAACCCACACCTCAAAAATATGAGAAAGGAATAAATAGAGATGTGGGAACAAATTTTAGTGGAATTTTTTGTTTTATCTACTCAAATTAATGAATATCGACTTTTTTAAAATAGAATACTGTTGCAATAAAACCGATAATGGATGTAGCAGTGATCGCGATATAGGAATATTCTGGAGGATATGTCGGTTGTAATGTATTGTTTGCTATATCAAGTGTAGCTGCCCAAGGGAATAGATCTTTATGTTCTGAGTTTATAGACATAAGATTTATCAGCGTTATAATGATCGTTAATACAATAGGGGGAACGTAAGTTTTCATTATAAGAGTTAGCAGTACAATAGGAGTCGATAAAATAAAGAGAAATCCACCGCACATCAGAAACTGTATAAGAGATTGGAAAAGCAATGAGCTACTGAATCCAGAAAAGTTTCCTAAGAGCCCTAGTAATAATGTTAATCCCCAAGCAACTAGAGTTAACATCACAATCCAAAAGAATAGGAGAATAAATTTACTTATAATAAAGTTAATACGTGATACAGGGATGGTTAATAGGTTCTTTAAAGTATCTTCTGTATATTCACGGCTAAACAAATAAGCGATAACAACTCCATATAGGGGGACTCCTAGTACTACAGTAGTATATAGATTTACTTCAGAGAACAGTTGAGAAAATACAATAATCGGATTAGGATGTTTTGTGTGCATGTGTATATAAGATAATACAACTACCATAAAAGGTGCTACCGCCGCTCCAATAATACTAATTAAGAACATGTTAGAACGTTTCAATTTTAATAGTTCCGTATATAGTAGATTAACCAATTGTCCCACCTCCAACCAATTTGGTGAAATAATCCTCTAATTTGTCTTCGCTCATCATAATTTTTAATACTTCGATATCATTTCGAACGAATGTTCTGTTAATCTGTCCTTGTTGACCGAAATGAGAATAAACGCGAATATTCCCTTCATCATGTACTTCGTAATCAAAAATATGAAATTGTTTTTCTAAAAGCATCGCAGCTTTATTATCATTATTGACTTGAAATTCTAAGTATTTACGGTTTGTTCTTCGAAGTGCATCAAGAGAAGTCTCTTCTAATAACTTCCCTTCATGAATAATCCCCATACGATCTACTAGTTGTTCGACTTCGGCTAAAATATGGCTAGAAATTAATATCGTTATATTTCTTTCTTGTGCCAAAGATTTAATAAGCTTTCGCATTTCTTTAATACCAATTGGATCTAAGCCATTTGTCGGTTCATCTAATATTAATAATTCTGGATAATGGAGTAGAGTTCTCGCTATCCCTAGTCGCTGTTTCATTCCTAATGAATATTTTCCCACTAGCTTTTTCGTTTCATGCTCTAGCCCTACAATTTCTAATGCCTCTTCAATCGCATTCTTTTTATGAACACCGATTATTTTTGCATTAATTAATAGGTTCTCTTTTGCAGTTAAGTTTTCATAGAACCCCGGAACCTCAACGATAGAACCGATTCTCCTTAAAATTTCTTTTTGGTGTTGAAAAAAATCTTCCCCGAATATTTCGATTTTTCCACTTGTAGGTTTTATAAGACCGAGCAGCATTCGAATTGTTGTTGTTTTACCTGCACCGTTCCGGCCAATGAAGCCGTAAATCTCTCCTTGATTTACATTTATATTTACATTATCTACTGATTTTTGCTTGCCATAAATTTTAGTTAAGTTTATTGTTTTTATGATTGTATTTATGTTGAACACCTACTTTCTATAATCTCTTAAGTACATAATAAGAAGGAGGATTTAACTGCTCCTTAATCATTTCTTAACTGTTTCTTAAAAACGGTTTGTTTTGGGATGGAAAAGCCAAAGGTGGTTTTTTTCCATGGAATACTTTCTACCCATATTTGACCGCCGTTTTTTTCTACGAGAGCTTTTGCAATAGCAAGCCCTAGACCGCTCCCGCCATGAGAAGGGTTCCTTGATTGATCAATTTGGTACATTCTCTCAAATACGTTCTCTAGATCATCTGTTGAAATGCCAGGGCCTTTATCCCAAATGAGTAGCTGATAGTCGTTAGTCGTTTCTAAAAGTTCGATTCCTACTATTTTTCCAGAGTGTCCGTAATGTATAGCATTCTTTAGGAGGTTACTTATAACTCGAATAAGACTAAAAGAATCTGCTGTAATTATGCAAGGTTCTTCTGGAATATTAATTTGTAACTCAATACTATGTTTTGATAGTTCAGGTAAAAACTCGATTAGCGATTCTCTAGTAATCTCTGAAAAATCAAGTTGTTCTTCCTTTAATGGAAATTCATCTGCATCAAGCTTTGCCATATTGAATATTTCATCAACTAATTGTTTTAAGCTATTTGCTTTATTTGAGATTATTTCAAGATACTCCAGTTTTTCTTCCTCTGAAGCAGCTATACCATCTTTTAATGCGTCAATATATCCAATAATAGAAGTAAGAGGTGTTCGTATATCATGTGAGATGCTGGATAGAAGTTGCTTCCTAGCCTTTTGAGACCTTTTGGCCTCAACTTGTACTTTTTCTAGCTCGGTTATTAATTCATTTATAGAAAAAATGACGTCAGCTAGTGAATGGTCGTTATTTGTATATAGTCGTGTATGTAAATTACCATTAATGGCGCGTTTTAATTTCGTAGCCATGGACTTCCGAGTTTGAATAAAATGAAGTCTTGTAAAGAAAAGACTTCCTGTTATAACCATAAGGATAATGAATAAAATTAATTTTAATGTGTGAACAATATCTATAAATAGAAGTCCGGTGATGATGATAAACTGCAATAGAATAAGATAGAGAACTTTATCATTCTTCATTTTTCTCACCTACAAATTTATAACCAATACCCCATACAGTTTGAATGAGTTTGGGGTTTGAAGGATCAACTTCTATTTTTTTTCTCAGTTTTCTAATGTGTACCATGACGGTATTATCATCTTCTATATAATTACTATCCCAAACATTGCGGAAGAGTTGCGTCTTTGTAAAAACTTGTTCAGGATTTGAGGCGAAGAACTTTAATAGTTCAAGTTCTTTTCCAGTTAAAGATATTTCTTTGCCATCTACGTTAACTATGTACTTGTTTACATCAATTGTTAGTCCTTTGAATGTTAAGAGTGTTTTTTCTTGTACGCTAGCGTTACTCCCTAATACTAAAAAACGCCTCATAAGAGCTTTTATTCTAGCAACCACTTCATTAATACTAAAAGGCTTTGTAATATAATCGTCTGCCCCTATGCTTAAGCCTAAAATTTTATCTACTTCTTGATCTTTAGCAGTGAGCATTAATATGGGGATATTTGTTTTATTCCTAAGTCTTCTACATACTTCGATACCATCAACTTTAGGCATCATAAGATCTAGTATGATGAGGTTATATTTATTTTGATTAAATAAGTGAAGAGCTTCTTCACCATTTATAGCGATATCAACTGTATATAATTCTCGTTCTAGATATTTTTTTAATAAATCTCGTATTTCTTTTTCATCGTCTGCTATAAGTACACGGATATCTTCCATAGTTTCACCTGCTTATAATAGAGTTTTGTATTTTGTTTTCGATAATGAAAAATACAATAGCTATCTCATTATATACTATGAATTGTTAAAATAAGGTTGTAAGTATAGAATCAAATAGAGAAATGCAAATGTATGATAATCTACTAAAGATTTATAGCTGGGAGAAACTAAGTGGAAAGAAGGTGGGAGATACTCAATGCTACATAAAGAAGAAATAAATCTATCAAAAAAAGTTTTGAAAATCTATTGACTATTACTATATAGAGGTGTAATGTTATACGAGTCGCTGATAGCAACAAAGCAAAACGCGACAAACGAAATAAAAAACTTAGTTGACATTGAAACATGAAAGTGTTAATATAAGGA
>NZ_CM000745.1:185708-201272 GCF_000161455.1 Bacillus pseudomycoides DSM 12442 | reverse complement strand
TGCCAACTATTTTTTTATTTCATTTGTCGCGTTTTGCGTTGTTGCTATCGGCGACTCATATAATATTACACTTCATTTATATAAACGTCAATATGTTTTTCTAAAAAAATATAAAGAAGGCTTATTCCTTATAAACAAGCCTTCCTCTTCCATAACTCTCTCTTTATTTACTTTTCTTCTATAATTGGTAGTGAAACGATAAACTGAATAATTCCATCCTCATATTCTGCTCGAATTTCTCCCCCTTGTAATTCAACAATACTTTTAGCGATTGCTAATCCGAGTCCCGATCCTTCCGTTACTCTACTTCTAGATTGATCTTTCTTATAGAAGCGTTCAAACAAGTTCCCTAACTCTTCCTTTGTAAACTCTTCACTATGGTTCGCAACCGTAATTTGTATATTCCGGCGTTGTCTTTGAAGGGAAACCTTAATCTCTCCATCATCTTTACTATATTTAATAGCATTCATTAATAGATTCTCAAATACACGGACCATCTTCTCTGAATCAATCGCAGCATACACACGTTCTTTAGGAAACTGCTTCACGAGTATAAGTCCTTCTTCTTCAGCCTGTGGTACTAGCTCTTCTATTAATTGCCCCAGAAGTTCGGTTATACACACTTCTTGCTTTTCTAATACCATCTTTTCATTTGTTAACTTTGTATACTCAAATAAATCTTCTATTAAATTCTTTAACTGCTCAGATTTCGAGAAAGCAATTCTCACATATTCATTGTGCTGTTCTTTACTTTCATATTTTGAATCCTGTAATAAACGCAAATAACCCATAATAGATGTAAGTGGCGTTCGCAAGTCATGAGATACATTTGTAATCAATTCATTCTTTTGCTTCTCTATTCTTCTTTCTTTTTCTATGTTGGAAAATAACTCTTTTGCCATCTGATTCATATTCACAGCTAGCAAACTTAATTCATCTTGCCCCTTCTGCGGAATTCTATATTGCAGGTTACCTTTTGCGATTTCTTTTACACCTTCCGCCATTGCCTCAACTTGCCTCATCTTTCTTTTAGTTATATAAAAGAAAGAAAATAAAAAAATAACAAAGCCAATCAAAAATGGAAACGGCCCATCATTCTGTACTACTCTAATATTCCCTTCCGGTATACCGCTTGCGATCATATACATATTTTTCTCTTGAATTGTTAAAGGATAAAAAGTCGTAAATTCTTTACGCTCTCTTTCGATTTCATTATCTATTACATTTTTTTGATATTCATATTGAGAGCGATTTATTTTGAAACTCATTATATTACGAATAGTACTATGAAGATTAACTTGTTCTTCCTGAGCATCTTTTGTCTTATATATAACTTTTCCATTCTCATCTACAATTAACACTTTTAATTCACCTTGATACTCCGGACGTTCAAAAACTTCTTGGACGTTAACATCAGCACCTTCTCTTGTAATAACCTCGGCAAGTCTTTCAGCAGTTGCATCAATTCCTCGCATACCAGATGAATAATCAATTACAGAGTATGTATTTATTCCTTGAAAAAACGGAGATGATGTCCACACTCCTATTACACCCAACAAAATACAGAAAGCAAACGTAGTTATCAGTTGTACACGTAAACTCTTTTGTACTCCCCTTATTACTTTATATATTATTTTTTTAAAAGTTCGATTCATCCAACCAATCGGCCTAAATATGCTTTTAATTATCTTTCTCAATCTTATATCCCACTCCCCATACTGTTTTTATATATATTGGCTTTCTCGGATTCTCTTCTGTCTTCTCACGTATTTTTCGAATATGCACCATGACAGTATTATCAGATTGGAAAGATCGTTCATTCCAAACCTTTTCATAAATTTGTTCTGCACTAAAGACCATCTCTGGATTACGAGCTAATAACTCCAAAATCGAAAATTCCCTCGGAGTTAGTTTCACTTCTTCATTTTCTACAACAACTTTGTGGGTTGAGACGTTTATTTTCATATTCCCGATTTCAATTTCATTTTCATTTTGGACAACAAATCCATTCATTTTCATATATCGACGAAGCTGCGATTTTATTCTCGCCATCAGTTCTAACGGATTGAAAGGTTTCGTTACATAATCGTCCGCTCCTGTTGTTAGCCCTAAAATTTTATCCATATCTTGCGTTTTCGCAGACAACATAATAATTGGCATCTCTTTCGCTTCTCTTATTTTCATACACATATGGATACCATCAATTTTCGGCATCATAATATCCAATACAACTAAATGCACTTCATTTTTCTCTAATATATATAAACCCTCTGCTCCATCCTCTGCCTGTAGCACCTTATATCCTTCATTCTTTAAATAAATCGTAATTAAATCCCGAATTTCTTTTTCATCATCTACAACAAGTATTGTTTCGTGTCCCACAATATCTCCCCCATAGCTTTTTCATTCCCTAACTTCTATTATAAGAAAACTTCTGAAGAAAAACGGAACGAAATCCTTAAGATTTTCTGAAGACGCAAAAAAGGTCTAGACTCCCCTTAGTCCAGACCTTTCAAAAACCCCTTTATTTACGAACGTAGATGAAATATAGTACGAATAAAACTCCCATTACATACATAATTGGATGAATTTCTTTACGACGACCACTTACAACCATTGTAATTGGATAGAAGATAAATCCAATTGCTATTCCTGTTGCAATACTATACGTAAGTGGCATAGAAATAATCGTAAAGAATGCTGGTACTGCAATCTCGAATTTCTTCCAATCAATTTCTCCTAGAGACGAAACCATCAAAATCCCTACAATAATTAAAGCCGGTGCCGTTACAGACGCTGTCACAACACTTAATAATGGTGAAAAGAAAAGTGCTAACAAGAAAAATCCGGCTGTTACAACTGCTGTAAATCCTGAACGCCCTCCTGCTGCTACCCCTGCAGACGATTCAATGTAAGACGTTGTCGTAGATGTCCCAAGAATCGCACCAATTACAGTGGCAATTGCATCTGCAAATAATGCTTTTCCCGCACGTGGTAATTTATTGTTCTTCATTAACCCAGCTTGATTCGCAACTGCTACAAGTGTACCCGCTGTATCAAAGAAATCAATGAAGAAGAACGTTATAATAACAATTCCCATTTGAACAGTAAAGATATCTCCGAAGTGCTGGAACGCCACACCGAACGTAGGTTCTAAACTAGGAATTGCACCAACGACAGCTTTTGGTGTATCAATTAATCCTGTTGCTACTCCAAGGATTGCTGTAAGAATCATTCCGTAGAAAACAGCACCGTTTATTTTTTTAATCATTAGAATGATTGTAATCACTACACCGAAAATCGCAAGTAATGTTGTGCCCTTTGTTAAATCCCCCAATCCAACAAGAACCGCATCATTCTTCACAATAATTCCTGCATTTTGAAAACCAAGAAAGGCGATAAACAAACCAATTCCTGCTGCTACTGCAAACTTCAACTCTAATGGAATGGCATTAATAATTTTTTCGCGAATACCAGAAGCAGTAAGAATAATAAAGATAATACCTGACATTAAAGTTCCGGCAATCGCTGTTTGCCACGGAATCCCCATCGTTAACACCGCTGTATAAGCAAAGAATGCATTGATTCCCATTCCTGGCGCTAAGGCAATTGGATATTTTGCGAAAATCCCCATAATCAGTGACCCAATTGCAGCCGCTAATGCAGTGGCAACAAAGACCGCTCCCGGATCCATTCCTGTTCCTGCTGGTAACCCTTTAATGTTTCCCAGTGACAGTGTAGCAGGATTGACAAATAATACATAAGCCATAGATAAAAATGTCGTTAACCCTGCAATGAACTCTGTTTTATAATTTGTACCGAGCTCATCGAACTGAAAATAACGTTTCATTCTACGTTTCCCCCGTTATATGATTACTCGTCGTAACCCTCCCTAGCCCTCTTTTATTTATAAAAATAAAAAAGGCTTCCATTGCATATACATGGAAGCGTTCTGTAAATAAAGGCAGATTTCCCCTTACCTTTATAAAAACGCCTCGTAGTCAAGCCATTTACGGTAGCTAGGTAGAAACTTTCGGGCCATATCCCCGATATTATACGACGGCTGTAATATTCATTTTTTCGTATCAATTACATACTCATATTAACTCACATATAGGTGTATGTCAATTTAAAAACGAACATTTTTATAAGATTTTTGTTTTTCGTTCGTATAAACAACAAAAAAAGACCCATCTATGCATAAAATCATAGATGGGTCTTCTTTTAAACGAATAAACCTATTCTATTCCCACTCAATTGTTGCTGGTGGCTTACTCGTTACATCATACACGATACGGTTAACGTGTTTTACTTCGTTTACGATACGTACAGAGATTTTCTCTAATACATCCCAAGGGATACGTGCCCAATCTGCTGTCATACCATCGATTGATGTTACTGCACGGATACCTACTGTGTAATCATAAGTACGCTCGTCACCCATAACACCTACGCTACGCATGCCAGGAAGTGCAGTGAAGTATTGCCAAATTTCACGATCTAAGCCAGCTTTTTGGATTTCCTCACGTAAAATCGCATCGGATTCACGAACGATTTCTAATTTTTCTTCTGTGATTTCGCCTAATACACGGATACCAAGTCCTGGACCCGGGAACGGTTGACGCCATACGATTTCATCAGGAATTCCTAGTTCTGATCCTAATACACGTACTTCATCCTTAAATAGAGTGTTTAAAGGCTCAATTAATTTGAACTGCATATCTTCTGGAAGTCCACCAACGTTATGGTGAGATTTAATTGTTTGTGCAGTTGCTGTACCACTTTCAACAATATCTGTGTACAGTGTACCTTGTGCTAAGAAGTCCATTCCTTCTAATCTAGAAGCTTCATCATCAAATACGTAAATAAATTCATTACCAATGATTTTGCGTTTTTGTTCTGGATCTTCTACACCTTTTAACTTGTTCATGAAGCGTTCTTTTGCATCCACTTTAATAACGTTCATGTGGAAGCCTTCGCTAAATGTTTTCATAACACCTTCCGCTTCACCTTTACGAAGTAAACCATGGTCAACGAAAATACATGTTAATTGGTCACCGATTGCTTTATGGATTAATACTGCTACAACAGAAGAGTCTACACCGCCACTAAGTGCGCATAGTACTTTTTTATCGCCAACAGTTTCACGGATTTTTTCTAATTCTACTTCAATAAAGTTCTCCATGTTCCAACCTTCAGAACAGCCACATACGCCGAATACGAAGTTTTTGATTAAATCATTACCGTGCTCAGAATGACGTACTTCTGGATGGAATTGTACACCGTATAAGTTTTTTGCTTCATTGCTCATACCAGCAATTGGACAAGACTCACTTGTTGCATCTACTACGAATCCTTCTGGTAAACCAGTTACTAAGTCACCATGACTCATCCATACAACTTGCTCTTCTGGAAGGTTCGCATATAATTTTGATCCGTTCTCTACTTTAAGAACTGCTTTTCCGTACTCACGATGGTTCGCACGTTCTACTTTTCCACCAAAGTGTTTTGTCATAAGCTGCATACCGTAACAAATACCGAAAATCGGTAATCCTAATTCAAAGATTTTTTCATCACAGTGGAATGCATTTTCACCATATACACTATTCGGTCCACCAGAGAAAATAATCCCTTTTGGATTCATTGCTTTAATTTCTTCTGCAGTAATTGTATGTGGATGAAGTTCACTGTATACACCGAACTCACGAATTCGACGTGCAATTAACTGATTGTACTGACTCCCAAAATCTAAAACGATAATTGTATCGTGCTGTTTCTTCAAAATAATCACCCCAACGTTAGTTCTGTATATAAATATTTTCACCAATTTGGCAAAAAGCATTACCAATATAATAAAAAAAGCCAGTCCTCCGCCCTCAGTCTCATAACAAAGAAAAGGCAGAGGTCTGGCTTTATAAAGATAGTATCCCGCTCTTTATAAATATAAGACACACTGCCTTCATAGTCAGGTTGTTTACGGTAACCCGGTAGAGACTCTCAAACCATATCATTGAGGATATATGAAGGATTGTTTTATATTATCTTCCTAGATTCTAACAATGAAGTATCAATACGGTCAAGAGAGAAAGCGACAAAATTCTACAGAAATTATTTTCTTTATCCCAAGAAACCTTTATTTCTATATTTTTTTGTCCCATAACAAAAAACATTCACCCCTATATAGAGATGAATGTTTCTTTGGCGAATGAAATTACATCATTCCGCCCATACCGCCCATGCCCATGCCGCCCATGTCAGGCATTGCTGGTGCATTTGGTTCTGGCTTGTCAGCAACTACAGCTTCAGTTGTTAAGAACATAGCTGCAACAGATGCCGCGTTTTGAAGTGCAGAACGAGTTACTTTTGCTGGGTCTACGATACCAGACTCAAGCATGTTTACCCATTCGCCAGTTGCTGCGTTGAAACCAACGCCTACTTTTTCGCCTTTTAAGCGTTCTACAACAACGGATCCTTCTAGACCAGCGTTGATTGCGATTTGACGAACTGGCTCTTCTAATGCACGAAGTACAATGTTGATACCTGTTGCTTCGTCACCTTCAGCTGAAATAGAAGCTACTTTAGTGTATACGTTCATAAGTGAAGTACCACCACCTGCAACAATACCTTCTTCTACTGCTGCACGAGTTGAGTTAAGTGCATCTTCAATGCGAAGTTTGCGCTCTTTTAACTCAGTTTCAGTTGCTGCACCTACTTTAATTACTGCTACGCCTCCTGCAAGTTTAGCAAGACGCTCTTGTAATTTTTCACGATCGAATTCAGAAGTTGTTTCTTCTAATTGTGCACGGATTTGACCGATGCGAGCTTCGATTTGTTCTGTGTTACCTACACCTTCAACTACAGTTGTGTTTTCTTTCGTTACAACAACTTTGCCAGCGCGTCCTAAAGATGCAACTGTAGCTGATTTTAAGTCGCGTCCTAATTCTTCAGTGATCACTTCACCGCCAGTTAAGATCGCGATATCTTCTAGCATTGCTTTACGACGGTCACCAAATCCAGGAGCTTTAACAGCTACTACATTGAATGTACCACGAAGTTTGTTCACTACTAATGTAGCTAATGCTTCACCTTCTACATCTTCTGCAATGATAAGAAGTGGTTTACCTTGTTGTACCACTTGCTCTAACACTGGTAAGATTTCTTGAATGTTAGAAATCTTTTTGTCAGTGATTAAGATATATGGGTTATCAAGTACTGCTTCCATTTTGTCAGAATCAGTAATCATGTAAGGAGATGCATATCCACGATCAAATTGCATACCTTCTACTACATCTAATTCTGTTGTGAATCCTTTAGATTCTTCTAAAGTAATAACGCCGTCGTTACCAACGCGCTCCATTGCTTCTGCAATTAATTGACCTACTTCTTCGTCAGCTGATGAAATAGCAGCTACTTGTGCGATAGAAGATTTACCTTCGATTGGTTTAGAAATTATTTTTAATTCTTCAATTGCTGTAACAACCGCTTTTTCGATACCTTTACGAAGACCCATTGGGTTCGCGCCAGCTGTTACGTTTTTTAAACCTTCACGAATCATAGCTTGTGCTAATACAGTTGCAGTTGTTGTTCCGTCACCAGCTACGTCATTTGTTTTGCTAGCAACTTCTGCTACTAATTTTGCACCCATGTTTTCGAAAGCATCTTCTAATTCGATTTCTTTCGCAATTGTTACACCATCATTTGTAATAAGTGGTGAACCGAATTTTTTCTCAAGTACAACGTTACGACCTTTTGGTCCAAGCGTTACTTTTACTGCATTTGCAAGAGTGTCGACACCGCGAAGCATCGAACGACGTGCTTCTTCACTAAATTTAATATCTTTTGCCATAATAATTGACCCCCTTGGATTTTTAAAATGTATATAATTAACCGATAATTGCTAAAATGTCACTTTCACGTAAAATCAAGTAGTCTGTACCTTCATATTTCACTTCAGTACCTGCATATTTTGAGAAGATGATAAGATCACCTGCTGCTACCTCTAAAGCAACACGCTCACCATTTTCAAGCACTCGACCAGTACCTACTGCAATAACTTTACCCTCTTGTGGTTTTTCTTTTGCAGTGTCTGGTAATACAATACCACTTGCTGTTTTTTCTTCTGCTTGAACAAGCTCAATTACAACGCGATCACCTAATGGCTTTAGCATGAACAATAACCTCCTCATTTTTCTATGTAAATTTTCTTTATTAGCACTCAACGACCTCGAGTGCTAACACACTTATAATAATAAATAATCTAATTTTCTTTTGCAAGTAAAAAAATCATAATTTTTTCGCAAATTGCTATATAAACTTTTTTTATATAACTTCCTAAGAAAAATCATTCTGTTATCGCTGCAACCATTCTCGCGAAAGCCTTATATATATGAATCAGCGTTTTCACTTATCGTATGTTACAATATGGAAGATGCCATAAGTTGTTTTCTCTATAGGTACAGCTTTTTCCTGTCTCCTATTTCATTTTCAAAGAAAGATTTACAAAAAAATAATAATATGAATGGTTATTACGTATCCCCGGCTGGATGTTTACATGTTATCCCGCCTTATCTCATAAACTAGAGTTAGAAAGGATGGTTAACCAATTTGAAAAAACAATATTGGTGGATTATAGTTACATACATTCTTATGCAATTATCAGGTATTGTTGGATTACCGCTTCTTTTGAAAACCGGACTATATGATAATAGGGGGTTCACCAGAGAAGAAAAAATGCAGCTACTGACTGGTCACTGGGCAATTATTAGCTTTTTCATTGCATTATGTATTGTACTTTTACTACTTCGAACAGATATTCGTGAAAGTCGTTTCGATACAAAACGCGCCAGTATTCCTGCCACAATCGGTTGGATCTTTATCGGTTTCTTTTTAGCTTTCTTTTCTCAAACAATTGCAGGCACAATCGAAATGCGTTTATTGGGCATTAAACCTGGATCTGAGAACACAGCTCGCTTGATGGAAATAGCACGGACCACCCCATGGTTCCTTATTGTTATATCAATAATAGGGCCTATTTTAGAGGAAATTGTCTTTAGAAAAATTTTATTTGGTACATTGTATAAGAAATTCAACTTCTTTATCGCTGCTATTATTAGCTCACTTGTATTTGCAGCAATTCACTTTGATTTTACACACTTATTGGTATACACTTCCATGGGGCTTGTATTCGCCTTTTTATATGTAAAAACAAAGCGAATTATCGTTCCTATTATGGCACATGTTGCGATGAATACATTAGTTGCAATAGCCCAAGTACTGGTAAGTAACGAACAAATACAAGAAATGATTAAAGAAGCAGAAAAAATGCAAGGATTTATCGGAGGATTTTAAATATGAGGAACTCACCATTGTTCATGGCAGCACTGTATTTCCTTCTTGGTTGTGTCTTTACACGTTTCGCAATTACGAACGTTACAGATACAATTTGGAACTTTGGGACACTGCTGTTTGCTGCTATGGCAACAATTGATTTTAATTTGGCACTTCGACTTATCTTAGTCAAATTTACAAAGAAAAAGCAACAATAAAACGCAGAGGGATTTCCTCTGCGTTTTATTGTGGATAATTTTTCAAAAAATAAACGAGTGTTTGTAATTCTACAGCTAAATCAATATGGTGAATTCTTATATTTTCTGAAACATTTAATCGTGCTGGTGTAAAATTTAAAATTCCGTGTATATTTGTTTCGGCCAATCGATCTGCTACAGCCTGTGCAACAGTAGCAGGTACTGTTAATATTGCCACTTGTATATCATTTGTTAAACGCTCTTCTAATTCATCTAAATGATATACAGGAATTCCTCCGATTTCTTTTCCAACTTTCTCCTCATTGACATCAAATGCCATTTCAATCTTTGTATTATTATTTTTGGTGAAATTGTAATGTAAGAAAGCGGTCCCTAAATTACCCACTCCAATAAGTGCTACACGTGTTATATCATCTTGATCAAGCGTTTCTCGGAAGAATGATAGTAAATAATTCACATTATATCCATATCCCTTTTTCCCTAACGCTCCAAAATATGAAAAATCTCTCCGAATTGTTGCTGAATCTACCTTTACAGCTTCACTCAATTCAGCCGATGAAACACGCTGCTTACCAGAAAGAGATAAGTTTTGGATAAATCGATAGTATAGAGGCAATCGTTTGGCAGTGGCCTGTGGAATCTTTTGTTGATCCATATAACCTCTCCTCTCTTCCTATCTTTGTTCACAGATTTAAAACAAATACAGAAGTTTAGCACTTATGACTTTCCTTGTATAATAGAGAGAAGACTTCTCTCTTATTTTAAACTATACACTATTTTTAGTATGATTGAGAAATATAAACATGGCAAAGTTAAGAAATTATTTGAGGTGAAAACATTGATTTTATTACAAGTGAATGGGCTTTCAAAATTATACGGTGCTGAAACAATTCTTGCAAACATTAAATTGGAAGTTCAAACAAAAGATCGCATTGCACTAGTTGGTCGAAATGGTGCTGGAAAATCTACATTATTAAAAATAATTGCCGGTGAATTATCTCACGATGGTGGAGAAATTATAAAACCAAAAGATGTTTCAATTGGATACTTGGCCCAAAATACTGGTTTAGAAACTTCTTTAACAATTTGGGATGAAATGCTTACTGTCTTTACTCATCTGCAGCAAATGGAAAAGAAGCTTCGAAGGTTAGAGCTAGACATGGGTAAGGAAGAGAACTTTTCAAATGCTGCTACGTACGAAAAATTACTCGCTGATTATGATCAATTACAGTTAGACTACAAGGATCAAGGTGGTTATCAATATGAAGCTGATATTCGCTCCATTTTAAGTGGACTTGGTTTTCCGGTTGAAACACACCAAACAACGATTTCTACGTTAAGTGGTGGACAGAAAACAAGACTTGCTCTTGGGAAACTACTGCTAACAAAACCAGACTTACTCATCTTGGACGAACCAACAAACCATTTAGATATCGATACATTAACATGGCTTGAACAATACTTACAAGGCTATCCTGGAGCTATTTTAATCGTTTCCCACGATCGCTACTTTTTAGACAAGCTTGTTACACAAGTATATGAAATTTCTAATAAAGAAAGCAGACGATATGTTGGTAACTACAGTAAATATTTAGATTTAAAAGCTGCACTACATGAGCAGGAAATGAAGCGTTATGAGAAACAACAAGAGGAAATTGCTAAACTAGAAGACTTTGTCCAAAAGAACATTGCCCGTGCATCTACAACAAAGCGTGCACAAAGTCGTCGGAAGCAGTTAGACAGAATGGAATTACTAACTAGACCATTAGGTGATTCTAAATCAGCATCCTTCCACTTTGATATCGAAAAACAAAGCGGAAACGATGTATTACAAATAAAGGATGTTTCAATTGGATATGACAAAGAACCGATTATTGAACATGTAAATATGCGCTTAACCCGCGGTGATAGTGTCGCACTAGTTGGTCCAAATGGTATTGGGAAATCTACATTATTAAAATCAATTGTGAATAAATTAAAGACGTTAGGCGGTGAAGTTTCTTTCGGTTCAAATGTATCTATTGGATATTATGATCAAGAACAGGCAAACTTAACATCATCTAAGCGTGTTTTAAACGAACTATGGGATGATTATCCGCTAGAGCCAGAAAAAGAAATTCGCACGATACTCGGTAACTTTTTATTCACAGGGGACGATGTATTAAAGCCAGTATCTTCCTTAAGTGGTGGTCAAAAAGCACGATTAGCTCTAGCAAAATTGATGATGCAAAAATCTAATTTACTGATTCTCGATGAGCCAACAAACCATCTCGATTTAAATAGTAAAGAGATTTTAGAAAATGCCTTAATTGATTATCCTGGGACTCTTTTATTCGTTTCCCATGATCGCTATTTCATTAACCGTGTCACAACTACAGTTGTTGAGTTATCAACAGGTGGTGCACAAGAATATTTAGGTGACTATGACTACTATATTGAAAAGAAAAATGAAATGATTGAACGTGCGGAATTTGAACAACAAGAAGAGGATGCAACAGTCCAAAAAACTATCGCTCAAGAAAAATTAAATTACCTTGAAGAAAAAGAACGTAAGAAGTCAGAACGCCAACGCATCCGAAAGATTGAAGAAATTGAACAAAACATTGCAAATTTAGAAGAAGAAATTGAACAATTAGAAGAGGAGCTTTGTCTACCTGAAGTATATGCTGACTACGAACGAGCTAGTGAGATTACAACAGCAAAGCAAACAAAACAAGAAAAATTAGAGCAGTTTATGGCGGAATGGGAAGAGTTACACGTATAACCCTTATATATTTATATGATAAAAACAAGGTAGTTGAAAGCCATTCAACTACCTTGTTTATTTTTCAATACAAAAGATTATGGTCGAAGGTCTGACCTCAATAGTGTTATCCACAACCTTATGCACATATCCACCTTTATCATATAAACACAAAAATAACTTTTCCACATTATCCACAAATCACAAAAAAATTATGCACATTTAATATTCACAATAAAACCCATATTATCAACAGATAATATGGGTTTTATCCACAAGTTGTGGTTAATTATGTGTATAACTATGCTTCAATATCTAATCCTGGATTTGCATTTAAAGCCAATGTTGCACGTTTTCCTTGCTCATATGCAATAGTTCCTGCTGCTGCAATCATTGCTGCATTATCTGTGCATAAAGATAACGGTGGAATAATGAGCTCGATTTCTTCTTTTTTTGCAAACTCTTCCTCTAAACGTGCACGAAGTCCTTTATTCGCTGCAACGCCACCAGCGAGAAGCACCTGTTTTACATCATACGCTTCTGCAGCACGTGCTGCTTTTGTTACTAGTACATCTATTACACTCGCTTGGAAGCTAGCTGCTAAATCTTCTGGTGCGATTTCTTCTCCACGTTGTTTTGCGTTATGCACAGTGTTGATAACTGCTGATTTCAGTCCACTAAAGCTAAAATCATACGAATCTGGTTCTAACCATGCACGTGGTAAATCAATCGTTGGTTGTCCTTCATGAGCAAGACGGTCAATATGAGGACCACCTGGATATGGCATAGATAGTGTACGTGCAACTTTATCATATGCTTCTCCTGCCGCATCATCTCTCGTTTCGCCAATTACTTCAAACGAACCATGCTCTTTCATATAAACAAGCTCTGTATGCCCGCCAGACACAACAAGTGACAACAAAGGGAATTGTAGTTCTTTTACTAAGCGATTCGCGTAAATATGCCCAGCAATATGATGAACACCAACAAGAGGAATATTATGAGCAAAGGCAACTGCTTTAGCTGCATTTACACCAATTAAAAGTGCCCCTACTAAACCTGGCCCTTCCGTCACAGCAATTGCATCAATATCTTCAAATGTAATGTTCGCTTCCTTTAATGCTTCTTCTAATACAACTGTAATTTGTTCTACATGATGACGAGATGCAATTTCCGGCACAACTCCGCCAAAACGCTTATGGCTCTCAATCTGTGAAGCAACAATATTTGCCACTATTTCTGTTCCATTTTTAACAACCGCTACAGCCGTTTCATCACAGCTCGTTTCAATACCAAGTATAATCGTATTTTTTTCCATTATATATTCACCCACATTACAAGACCATCTTCATAATTGTCTGTATAGTATCGTTTACGAATCCCACCATTTTGGAATCCATACTTTCGGTATAACTGCTTCGCTACTTCATTTGACACTCGTACTTCAAGTGTCATCGTTTTTGCTCCCATTTCTTTTGCCTGATCCATTACTTCTTTCAGCAAAGCATCTCCAAGTTTTTGACCGCGATATTCTGGCAAAATGGCTATGTTCGTAATATGTGATTCATC
The DNA here is from genome assembly GCF_000161455.1 of Bacillus pseudomycoides DSM 12442. Taxonomy (GTDB): domain Bacteria; phylum Bacillota; class Bacilli; order Bacillales; family Bacillaceae_G; genus Bacillus_A; species Bacillus_A pseudomycoides. Next base: position 187,415 of record NZ_CM000745.1, on the reverse strand, counting down.
AATAATAATCCACAATCCACAGTATCCAATTACCACACCATCTTTTTCAATTACGACATAATGTGCATATTCATTCATCGTCAATTCACGATAAAATGCATCAGCAGTCCAAGGAGTTGGGAATGACGCTTCTTCAATTACTACAATTTGAGCAATATCATCAGTCGTCATCTTTCTAAATGTAATATCCATTTTGATAACCCCTATTTTTTTTGACTTTCTAGCCATTTTGCTTCTGCTTCTGCTAAACGGAGGTAGCTCGGAACAAATGTATGCACACTTTGCTCCTCTTTTTGTAATCCTAAAAATGCTAGCTCACTTGGTCTTGGGTTGTTCTTTGTAAAAGAAGCAAACACAGCTCGATCTCCTAAATATTCTACAATCGTTTCTTTATGTTGTTCTACATCATTGCCGATAAATAAAACAGGTTGCCCCTTATCTTTTAACATCTGTAACCAATCAATAATAAGAATAATTCGATCCTCTTCTACAGAAGATAACTGCTCTTCTTTATATGTATACAAGCCCGTATAAATTTGTCCGCGACGTCCATCAAACAATGGACAAATAACCCCTTGGAAATTCGCTCCATTCGCAGCCACTACTTCTAAGCTAGACACACCGACAATCGGTATTTGCAACGACCAAGCTAATGTTTTTGCAACAGTCACACCAATTCGAACTCCTGTATAAGATCCAGGACCAGCCGCTACGATGATTTTGTCTAGCTCTTTCGGCTTTATATTACATTCCTTCAGAAGTTGTTCTACAGCCGGCATAAGGCGTACAGAATGATTTTTGGTTAAATTCGTAATGATTTCTCCGACAACAGTATTTCCATCAATAAGAGAAATCCCCATTACATAATTTGAAGTATCAATTGCTAGTACTTTCATCTTGTAATAGCTCCTCACATAATCTAATATAGCGTTCACCACTTGGCTCTAACACAATTTTTCTTGTATCATCACCTGTATGGAACAAGCTTATTTTTAATTTCTCATTTGGCAGAAAAGATTCAATTAAATGAGCCCATTCTACTACTGTTATACCTTCACCATAAAAATACTCATCAAACCCTAAATCTTCTTCACTTTCCGCTAAACGATACACGTCCATATGATATAGCGGTAATCTCCCTTTGTACTCTTTAATAATATTGAATGTCGGACTATTTACAACTCGTTTCACACCAAGGCCTTTTGCAAGACCTTTCGTAAACGTTGTCTTGCCAGCACCAAGATCGCCTTCTAAAACAAGTACATCTTGTTCCCTAACAAGTTGTCCTAGCCTTTCTGATAAGTTCTGTGTCTCTTCAGAAGAAGTTGTCGTTATTTCATATTTATTCAAAGGTTTCACCTACCTTACTCACAATATTCTCTGCTCTTTATTATACAGATTTTTTCACTTTGTTTCATTTTGAACATATAAAAAAGACCTTAGGAGTTGTCCTAAGGGTAAGATTGACTGTCTTTATAAGTTTTCTTAAAAATAAATAAAAAAATACGAAACAAGTTGTTTCGTTCTTTTCTTTGTATAAATGGCGGTCCCGACCGGGGTCGAACCGGCGATCTCCTGCGTGACAGGCAGGCATGTTAACCACTACACCACGGGACCATTGGTTGCGGGGACAGGATTTGAACCTGCGACCTTCGGGTTATGAGCCCGACGAGCTACCGGACTGCTCCACCCCGCGACGATATAAAA
>NZ_CM000745.1:125264-185608 GCF_000161455.1 Bacillus pseudomycoides DSM 12442 | reverse complement strand
AAAAGCGGGTGAAGAGAATCGAACTCTCGACCAGAGCTTGGAAGGCTCTTGTTTTACCACTAAACTACACCCGCGTGGTCGGGAAGACAGGATTTGAACCTGCGACCCCCTGGTCCCAAACCAGGTGCTCTACCAAGCTGAGCCACTTCCCGTTATGGCGCGCCCGAGAGGACTCGAACCCCTAACCTTTTGATCCGTAGTCAAACGCTCTATCCAATTGAGCTACGGGCGCTTATTCATGATGTTTTGTCGTTGTTGTATTTCAGCGACTCAATTATCTTATCACACTGCATTTTCAAATGCAAGCACTTTTTTATTTTTCTTTGGTGCGGCCGAGAGGACTTGAACCTCCACGGGGTTTCCCCCACTAGGCCCTCAACCTAGCGCGTCTGCCATTCCGCCACGACCGCATATGCGGGTGAAGGGAGTCGAACCCCCACGCCAAAGGCGCCAGATCCTAAGTCTGGTGCGTCTGCCAATTCCGCCACACCCGCGGAAATAAAAAAGAATGAGCCATGAAGGACTCGAACCTTCGACCCTCTGATTAAAAGTCAGATGCTCTACCAACTGAGCTAATGGCTCGTAAATGGCTGGGCTAGCTGGATTCGAACCAGCGCATGACGGAGTCAAAGTCCGTTGCCTTACCGCTTGGCTATAGCCCATCAAAAAATATAATGTTTTTTGAGACGAAAATCATCATATCACAATAACCAATAAAAAACAACTGCTCAAAGGCAGAAGTTAAAATGGCGGTCCCGACCGGGGTCGAACCGGCGATCTCCTGCGTGACAGGCAGGCATGTTAACCACTACACCACGGGACCATTGGTTGCGGGGACAGGATTTGAACCTGCGACCTTCGGGTTATGAGCCCGACGAGCTACCGAACTGCTCCACCCCGCGACGATACTATTCATATGTTATATATGGTGGAGGATGACGGGATCGAACCGCCGACCCCCTGCTTGTAAGGCAGGTGCTCTCCCAGCTGAGCTAATCCTCCAAAAGTGGTGACCCGTACGGGATTCGAACCCGTGTTACCGCCGTGAAAGGGCGGTGTCTTAACCACTTGACCAACGGGCCAATATGAATGGCAGAGAAGAAGGGATTCGAACCCTCGCACCGCGTTAGCGATCTACTCCCTTAGCAGGGGAGCCCCTTGAGCCACTTGGGTACTTCTCTGTATGGCTCCGCAGGTAGGACTCGAACCTACGACCGATCGGTTAACAGCCGATAGCTCTACCACTGAGCTACTGCGGAATAAGAAAGACAAGTTATATCTTATAAAAGTTCATACTATAAGTCAAGTCGTTTATACAAATTCTTGTACAAACGTGACATGTTTATAATATACTGGATTGATTTTTAACTGTCAAGGTGTTTTTTATCTCTTTCAATCTACCTTTACACTTCCCGCAAACATATCTTTTTGTATTTATTTGACGCCTTCTTCTATATTGAAGAAAACATCTCATACATTCATACATATGAGTTTTAATCACCTTCTCTTCTTCGCTCATTCTCTTACAGAATCTAGGCGCACCAACCTTCTTCATTAACTGACGAAAATCTCGATCTCGATGTTGGTACCCTTTCCCCATAATATGCAAATGATAATGACACAACTCATGCTTAATAACGCCAATCAGTTCTTCTTCTCCATACACTTCATAATAACGATAGTTTAATTCTATATTATGACTTCGCAATAAATACCTCCCACCAGTTGTACGTAGTCGTTTATTGAACATTGCTTTATGTAAAAAAGCCCTACCGAAATATTGCAACGATATTTCTTCTACAAGTCTTTGAACTTCTTTTTCATTCATTTTCATTCCCCCAAAAACTAAAAATAAACTTACACTTTTCCTCTTTCTTATACATATATTAAATAGTACATATACCCATCCTCATTCAAAAGTGCAATTTCTATGAACTACCCTCTTCCTCATCTATCCATAGAACTTCGCTAACCAAACTCTTATAAGCAGTTCCCGAAATTGAGCTTTTTACTTACTTCGAATCTTATCTCAATGTATAGGGGGGCTACTTGTTAGAGCCGGATTAAACAAGGAGGGATTCTTATGCCTACGTGGCTCCGAAAACAAATGCAACGTGCATATTTCGAAAAAAACCGGTATCAAATTAAGTTACTAAATGAATGCTGGTTTTATTATAGCAAAACACATCAAAATTCCTGATAAAGTGAACGTTATATCAGTGGGGGATGAAGGCTCCCCCACTAATTCAAATTTCACTAACATCCGTTCATAAAAAAAGAGCAGTGTCATACCTGCCCTCTTCCCATTATTATTCAATAGGTAACATTGCTAAGGCAACGCGCCCTTTTTTCATATCAACATCATCTACCCAGACCTTTACAATTTGCCCGACAGACACCACATCTAACGGATGCTTCACAAACTGTTTGCTAAGTTTAGAAATATGTACTAAACCATCTTGTTTCACACCAATATCGACAAACGCACCAAAGTCAACAACATTTCGAACAGTTCCTTCTAACTCCATGCCACGCTTTAAATCTTCTAATTTGAGAATTCCCTTTTTCAAAAGTGGTTTTGGTAATTCATCACGCAGATCTCGTTCCGGACTAATTAAAGCATCTATAATATCAATTAATGTCGGCTCACCGATATTTATCTCTTGAGATAATTTAGAGAGCTCTACTCCTTCTAAACACTTTTGTAAGTGCGGTTGTCCTACATCATCAATCGATAATCCTAAACTCTTTAATAGTAACTCAACATTTTTATACTGCTCTGGATGAATACTTGTTCTATCAAGTGGATTTTTACCTTCTAGTATACGTAAGAAACCAATGCATTGCTCATACGTTTTGGCGCCTAAACGTGGTATTCCCTTCAACTCTGTACGCTTTGTAAATTTCCCATCTTCTTCACGTTTTTTTACAATATTTTTCGCAACTGTTTTTGATAATCCGGAAACGTACTGCAATAGCGCTACAGAAGCTGTATTCACATTCACTCCTACTTGGTTAACGGCTGTTTCCACGACAAATGTTAATGATTCATTTAATCTCTTTTGCGATACATCATGTTGATATTGCCCTACCCCAACTGATTTCGGATCAATTTTCACAAGTTCGGCAAGCGGATCTTGCAGACGTCTTCCAATCGAAATGGCACTTCTTTCCTCAACTTGCAAATCCGGAAATTCTTCACGAGCCAAATCAGAAGCTGAATATACACTAGCACCAGCTTCATTGACAATAATATAAAATACATCTTGCGGTACTACCTGTAAGACATCTACTATAAACTCTTCCGTTTCCCTAGAAGCTGTACCATTTCCAATCGCAATCATCTGAACCTGATATTTTTCTAGAATAGAAACAACTTTTGCTTTTGCATCTTCATATTTTCGAACAGGCGGATGCGGATAAATAACATCAATATGCAGAACTTTCCCTGTATCATCTACTACTGCTAACTTACATCCTGTTCGATACGCAGGATCTACCGCTAATACCACTTTCCCTTTCATAGGTGGCTGTAATAACAAATTACGTAAGTTCTCAGAGAAAATATGAATCGCTTGTTCTTCTGCTTTTTCAGTTAATTCTTTTCGAATTTCCCTTTCAATTGATGGCTGAATTAATCTCTTATATCCGTCTTCAATTGCTAATTGTACATAATCTGCACTTTCAAAAGAAACATCATGAATTACTTTTTTATGTAAAAAACGAACAATCTCTTCTATTGGCGGGACAACAGAAGCTTTTAGGACCTCTTCTTTTTCACCACGGTTCATAGCTAATACACGATGAGGTACAATCTTTTGCAGTGGCTCTTCATAACCGTAATACATCTCATATATATTTTTTTCATCTTTTTCTTCATCTTTTACAGAGGACGCAATCATTCCTTTTTTAAAGGTAACATTTCGAATCCAGCTGCGGTACGCCGCATTATCCGATATAAGTTCTGCAATAATATCTTGTGCACCTTGAAGTGCTTCTTGAGCGGATTGTACTTCTTTCTCGGCATTAACAAATTCCTTTGCCTTACCTGTCGGATCTTCTTTTGTAAATAGAAGTAACCATTCAGCTAGTGGCTCTAGCCCCTTATCCTTCGCGATTGTTGCTTTTGTTCTTCTTTTTTCTTTATAAGGACGGTACAAATCTTCTACTTCTTGTAACTTTGTTGCAGATAAAATATGATGGTGCAGATCTTCTGTTAATTTTCCCTTTTCATTAATCAGACGAAGAACCTCTTCTTTTCGATCTTCAAGTTGCATCATATATTGCCATCTTTCTAAGATTGCACGGATTTGCACTTCATCTAAAGAACCTGTCCATTCCTTTCGGTAACGAGCAATAAATGGAACTGTATTACCTTCTTCTGTTAATTGAATAACATGACGAACTTGCTTTTCTGTAAAGCCTAATTCTTTCACTAACATTTTCATTAACGCTTGTCGATTATCTACCATTCCCATATACAACCGAAACCTCCTCTAATAAAAAAAGTTGCCCCTAAAAGAGAGCAACTTAAACTGCCGATTTAAAAATCTATTAGTCCTAAACTAATTTGTAAAGCTTCGTCTACACGACTCATCATCATCTCATCTAAATGAGTGATTTTGTCCGTTAAGCGTTGCTTATCGATTGTTCGAATCTGCTCGAGCAAGATAACAGAATCTCTCTCAAATCCGTACTTTTTTGCATCGATTTCCACATGTGTGGGCAATTTTGCTTTCTGAATCTGTGCAGTAATAGCCGCTACAATCACAGTTGGACTAAAACGATTTCCGATGTCATTTTGAATGACAAGAACCGGACGAACGCCTCCTTGCTCAGAACCAACAACTGGGGAAAGGTCTGCAAAATACACGTCGCCGCGTTTTACAATCAAAATATTACCCCCCGCTAACTAAGCGTTCTACTGTATGAGCTGCTTCATACTCTGCTAAGAAAGCTTCAGATGCAATACCAAGATTAATTTTTCCCATTTCAATGTACCCACGTCGCATTGATTCATGTTGGTAGCGTTTCTTCGTCTTATGTTGACGCAATAACAGTTGTGTTGCCTGGCAAATTAGTTCATGGCGATTCTTATTCTCTTGTTTTCCAATTCCGTCCAATTCCGTTACCACTTGCTTTGGCAACCGAACCACGATTTCAGTAGTTACACTTGATTCGGACACAAAAATACACCTCCACCGTCAACTACACACCCAAATATATATGACACCTATTGTAATAATACCATTGTATGGAGCCTGTTGCAAAGACTTCCTTATTCCTTGTTTATGTTTTCCAATTAACAAATAAAACATTCACTCTCATTTACTTTTTATCTCTTTTTAACAAGAAGTGAAGGGGAATTTCCACGAACAGGAGCCCCCATCATCATTGATAACTAGCAAGTAGGAACTATCACAAAGATGTTTGCTTATATATCATTTAAATAGTTTATTACTTTTACCACTTCCCCATGTCGTATGAATACACGTGGAACACGAAAACTAATTGTCGCGATAATCTCATAATTAATGGTATTTGAATACTCGGCAACCTCAGTTGCACTAATGTACTCATCACCTTGCTGTCCAATCAGGGTAACCTTTGTTCCAAGTGGTACTTCACAGGGAAGATGCAACATACATTGATCCATTGTAATCCGACCTACAATAGGAACTCTTTTCCCCTGAACGAGCACTTCAAATCCCTGTAGTCGTCTAAGCCAACCATCTGCATATCCAATCGGTACTGTTGCAATCCACTCTTCTGTCTTCGTCCGATATGTGACATTATAGCTAATCCTATCACCTTTAATGACTCGTTTAATATGTGCGACTGTTGTATGAAGTGAAAGAGCAGGTTCTAATTTAATTGGTAAATAAGGGCGTATTTCTACAGAAGGTGATAACCCATACATTGCAATTCCAATTCGAACTGCATTAAATGTAATTCCATCAAATCGCATAGTAGCTGCACTATTTGCCGTATGAATAAATGTTGGATTCACCCCGAATGCTTTCAACCAACTAAGTTGCTCTAAAAAAGTGTTATACTGCTTATCAAAGTAAGATGTCTCTACTTCATCTGCTGTTGCAAAATGCGTATATACCCCTTCCAACTCCAAAAAGGGGGCATCTTCTAAGCTTCGTAAGAACTCTTTTAGCTCTTTACGTTCACGAATCCCAATTCTACCCATACCACTATCGAAGTTAATATGAAACTTCATCGGGAACGGGCTATCCCAAATTTCTACTGCTTCTTCAACCCATTCCTTTTGAAAAACAGTTAGTGCTACATCATTCTCAGCAGCTACATTCACATCACGTGGCGGTGAAGGACCTATTACTAAAATTGGTGCAGTAATCCCAGCGCGCCTAAGTACTAGTGCCTCATCTAAAAAAGCAACTGCTAATCTTGTTGCTCCTGCTTCTAATGCTGTTCTTGCTACTAGAACATAGTCATGTCCATATGCGTTCGCTTTCACTACAGCAAAAATCTCGACACTTTCCGGAATGATTTCTTTAATGTGCGTTACATTATTGTAAATTTCATCCAAATTTACTTCTACCCACGTATCACGGTAAAACGATGATTTTTCCATAAAAAACACTTCCTTATATACGATATGCGAAGCTCATTCTTTTATATTCGTCTTTTTATGAAATCCATTCCTCAAGACAAGAAAAAACGTGGTGCATATACATCACCACGCCTTAAAAGTTTATCCCGCTATTCACGGGCATTAAAACCCCACCCTCAAGATTTAGAGAAAAACAAAGAAAATAGATGGGGAGTAACTGCCCGTAAAAGCCTGATTTGTGATGACTTTCCATCAATTTGGAATCCCCCACTGATGGAATTTCCACTTTATTTCACCTGCTTTTCTGCAACAGAACGAGCTACCATTAACAGCTCATCTGGTTTTAAATCTTTAGACACGAGCATATATTCCACTCCGTTATGCGACCATGTTAATGAGTCTTTCGCTAGAGCACCAATTGTAAAACCAAGATCGACTAACTCTCCACTTACACTTATTGACGCTGAAGCTTCAGCAACCTTCGCTTTTTCTTGTATCAATGTAAAGGATTTCTTATTTCCAGTGTATGTGAGTATCGCACGCTTACCACTGTCTGTCTTTAACTCTTTTTCTTCATTTAAAACCATCCCTTGCGGAGTATCACGTGGATATAAAATAGCAAATGGCTTATCTTCTTTCGCTGTTGTTTGCACATCCACTTGCGCCCTGGACATATTTTGTTTCGTATCAAATGCCCCCTTATCAAACTTTGTATCAAACTTCACTTTTGAAAAATCTACTTTCACAAGAACATTTTGATCATTATCCATCAATTTCACCGAAACAGGCGCTAAATCACTTTTATTAAATTTAATCTCTTGCTTCGGCAGCATATTTTGATGGTGATAATTCGTTTTTGTTTTAAACACATAATATTTATCCGTTTTCTCAAATGAAAGATTCTTATCATTTAAAATATCTCTTACAAGTGACTCATACAAATAAGCTTGGCTGCTATTTTGCGGCCAGTCGCTTTGAAATCGAAAACTTTTATTAAGAGCTGGCGTTAATACAAAAACACCCTCATTATTTCGTAAAATAATTTGACTTTGATCCTTTTTCGTGTTTTTTAAATTCACACGATAATAAGAAGGTTCTTTGTGCCAAACTTCCACGTTATACTCTTGTGGTTCATTCCCCGTTTTAATAGATAACTTTGCTTCAGCTTGATAACTCTTCATACTCTTAACCTTCGCTTCTAAATCTCGCACGATGTCTTCCTGTTTCTTTTCCATACAACCCGCTAACACGAAAACGGTCAATAAACCGACAATAACTAAAAATAGCCGCCTTTTCATCATTTCAGCCCCTTTGCCCCTATAAATGAATGGAAGATATTTCTTCCTTATCGCTAAATCAAATATATGAGACAAAGATGTAAAATATGCAGACTAGCGTGACGAGCTTTCTAAAACAACCTGTGCCACTGCAAATTCTCTACTATGACTGATTGATAGATGAACGATGTGCTCTGTATTTGCAATAAGAACTGGCTTACCTCTATCATCATTTTTTATTTTAATATCCAAAAAACTTACTTCTTTTCCAATACCTGTTCCAAGAGCTTTAGAATACGCTTCTTTCGCTGCAAATCTTCCCGCTACAAATTCTACAAGACGATTCCCTTTTAATTTAGAAGCAACACTACGTTCCTCCTCAGTTAAAATACGCTCCATAAATTTAAGCTTTCCATCTAGCATTTTTTCAATTCGATTTAGTTCGATAATATCAATTCCGATCCCTATAATCATTTCAAAATTCCCCTTCTTCTATTTGTCTTCCTTCATTCATATTGTAAGAATAACAGAGAATCTTTCTGATGCAAAAGGAGTGAAAATATAAAATGCCAATACCCTATATGCGAACCACCTTACAACCCGTCATTCTCTCTTTACTTTTCTTGCAACTAATCATGATGATAATAGGAGATCTTTTCTTCCCTACTTTAGCTGCTTACAATGAATATATTTCTAAGGGAGAATGGTGGCGATTTATAACTTCTCTATTTATACATGTAGACTTTCAGCACTTTCTTTCCAATAGCATTTGTCTATTTCTTCTCGGTCAATCTATCGAAAAACAACTAGGGAGTATTCGATTCCCTATTTTATTTTTTACTGCTGGCATTAGCGGCAATATTTTCTCTTATATTATTATGCCCATCGGGTATGTTCATGCCGGCGCATCAGGTGGAATTTTCGGATTACTCGGTGCACAGCTTTTTCTTTTATATAGTCGCTATCGGTCTTCTCAACCAAAAGAGTTAATTTTCTTTTCTTCAATTATATTACTATTACTTCTTTTCACATTCTTCAATCCGTCCGCTAATCCTATTAGCCATTTAACCGGACTACTAATTGGTGGTATTTGCACTCCATTTTTAGCAAAAAAAAACGATGGTGTAGAGCTTATTTAATATAAAAGCTCCCGCCATCAATCATTTCCACCTCTGATTTTGTACCAAGATCTCGTATTAATCGAAATAAAGATTCATCCTTCTTTTTCGCTTCAATCATACAATCAATTTGCGAAACGCTACCTTTGATTTTCTGTAAAAAGGATAGAAATGTATCTGCATTAATAAAGTCTGCGTGCGCTCGAGGATCATTGCCTTCTCTCGGGCTGGAAATATGCATTTTGATTGGTAATAAAGATGTTTTCCAAGTATTTACTACACGCTCCCAATCTTCATACCAATCTTCTTCATCGTTATTCATCATATGATGATGCAGGTCAAACACGACTGGAACTGCCAATTTTTCACCTAAATATAGTGTTTCTTTTAATGAAAAGGTCGTATCATCATTTTCTAACATAATCATTTCTTGAATACTTGCAGGAACATTTGACCAATTTTCAATGAAACGTTCTAACGCAAGTTCTTTATCATCATATCCACCACCAACATGTAACACAGCGCGATGACTCCGCTGTATGCCCATTCCTTTCAATAATTTCCGATGCATTTGAAGCGTCTTTATTGATTGTTTTAAAATATTTTCTTGCGGTGAATTTAGCACAACAAAGTGATCAGGATGAAAATCGATCCTCATCTTCATCCGATGCGCATACTCACCCACTTCTTTTAATTTCTCTTTTAAAGGACGAATGTAATTCCAATCCAACAATTCTTCATGGTTTGCTAGAGGAATTAACTTTGAACTAAGCCGAAAAAATGCTATATCATGTCCCTTATTATGCTTTAATAACCGTAAACAATTTTCTAAATTAGAATTAGCAATTCTTTCAAGTTTATGAATCGCCGCCTCTCGATCTTTAATACGTTGAAATTGTGCATATGTCATCGTTTGAGATGGAGATGCATTGTTTAAATGTACACTCATCGCTACATAACCAAGTCTTACAAGCATAAAGTCCCTCTTTTCTATACAACTTACTTGTAGTATGCACAATTACACAAATAAAAAAGAGGATGACCTTTTGGTCATCCTCTTTTTTATTAAGCTTGTGGCTTACGGCTATGATGTTTTCTTTCGCCGCGTCCATTTGAAGATCCTGGGCGCCCCTGACCTTCACCTTTACGACCACGGTTACGATTACCATCACGATTACCATCACGATTACCATCACGGTTACCGTCACGATTGCGACCATCACGGTTGCGATCACGATTACGACCATCTCCACCGCGTCCATCGCGACTACGGTTACGGTTACCATCACGGTATCCATTTCCGTTACCACCGCGCTTTTTAGAACCTCTTGAAACAACTGGTGGCTCTGATGTTAAAGCAATCGGTGTTGTATCTGGCTCTTTTGTCATCATTTTTAAAGCAGCTGCTACAACAGTTACAGAATCATTTTCTTCTAACATTTCTTCTGCAATACGTTTGTAGTATGCTAAGTTATCACTTTCAATTGTGCTTTGAAGTTTTTCTGCGATTAAACGTTGTTGACCTTCTAATGCTTCGTCAAGTGTCGGTGCATTCATACGGTCAATTTTGCGTTTTGTTGTCTGTTCGATATTTTTTAATTGTCCTGATTCACGTGGCGTTACAAATAGCATTGCAATACCTTTTTTACCAGCACGGCCAGTACGACCAATACGGTGAACATATGATTCTGGATCTTGTGGAATATCGAAGTTATATACGTGTGTTACACCTGAAATATCAAGACCACGCGCCGCAACGTCTGTTGCAACAAGAACTTCAATAGAACCTTCTTTAAATTTACGCAATACAGACATACGTTTCGCTTGTGTTAAATCACCATGAATACCTTCTGCTGCATAACCGCGTAAGTTTAAAGCTTCTGATAACTCATCCACACGACGCTTTGTGCGACCAAATACAATCGCAAGCTCTGGAGATTGAATATCTAATAAGCGTGTTAACACGTCAAACTTTTTCTTTTCTTGCACTTCTAAATAGAACTGCTGAATGTTTGGCATTGTTACTTCTTTTGCTTTTACTTTAATGTGTTGAGGCTCAGTCATGAAACGCTCAGCAATACGACGGATTGGGTCTGGCATTGTTGCTGAGAATAATAATGTTTGATGTGTTTCTGGCACATCTGTTAAAATTGCTTCAATATCTTCAATGAAGCCCATGTTTAACATTTCATCTGCTTCGTCAAGAACAACAGTTTCTACGTTTTGTAGACGAAGTGTTTTACGGTTAATATGATCTAAAATACGACCCGGCGTACCAACAATAATGTGTGGGTGTTTTTTTAGAGCACGAATTTGGCGGTTAATATCTTGGCCACCATAGATTGGTAAAATACGAACACGTTTATGTTTACCAATTTTGTAAAGTTCTTCTCCAACTTGGATTGCTAATTCACGCGTTGGCGCGATAACAATACCTTGAACTGATTCTTTATGTGTATCCACTTTATCTAATAGTGGTAATCCAAATGCTGCTGTTTTCCCTGTACCTGTTTGTGCTTGCCCAATAATGTCTTTACCTTGCAATGCATGTGGAATTGTTTCAGCTTGAATTGGCGTAGCCTCTTCAAAGCCCATACTTTCAACAGATTGCAGTAAAGAATCACTTAATCCTAATTCTCGAAATGTTGTCAATGTTACTTCTCCTTTTCTATCCTATACTTATCATTTAAAAAAAGGCGTTTTCCGAATTTGCGGAAAAGCCCTTTTCCTGAATGCTCACGTATATAAACGGGCGTATATTCTTCGCGAAAATACTTCTAAACGTTATTACACTTTATCAATTATAAGTTTTGTATGTGCAAAAAGCAAACCCAACTGTTACCTTATTTCATATAAAGAGCTTTTTTCTTCACTTTTATTTTTTTATTTTTTACTGTAAGCGCTTATTAGCAGTTTCCACTATTTTTGTATCTATCATCCCTATTTACACGCACCAATTATTTCAACATCGTAATAACTTCTTCCAACTTCATTCCGCGAGATGCTTTCACTAATACAACGTCTTTCACATCAACGATTGCTTGTAAATTTTTTACAAGCTCTTCTTTATTGTCATATACTTTTACACGTTCATTAGGGAAGTTAATTTTTGCTCCTTCAGCAATTTGCGCCCCAAGTCTACCGTACGTAAATACATAGGAGATTCGTGCAGGGTCAATTAACTTACCAACTTCATAATGAAATTGCACCTCTTGGTCTCCAAGCTCTAGCATATCACCAAGAACAACAATTTTTTTAGAAAATCCGTCTAAACCATTCATTAAATGAAAGGCAGCTTCCATAGCTGTTGGACTTGCATTATATGCGTCATTAATAATTGTTAACCCATTTTCTGTTTTCACAATTTCCATTCGCATACCTGTCATTTGAAGTGTTACTAAACCTTGCTTCATTTCTTCCCACGTTACACCGAAGTATTTCGCAATCGCCATTGATGCAAGTGTATTATACACATTATGTTTCCCAAGAACTGGAAGATAGAACACGACATTCTCATCCTGATTCATCTTAAAGTACGTTCCTGTCGCCTGCAACGTTACAGATGTTGGATAATAATTATTCGCCCTTGCATCACCAAATGTAATTGTCTCCGCAGCTAGGTTCATGCTCGGAACACGATTTGTTAAAAGCGGTTCATCACCATTGTATACAAATACTCCACCATCCTGTAATCCTGTAACAATTTCAAGTTTCGCCTCAGCAATCGCATCGCGAGATCCTAAATCCATCAAATGTGCTTCCCCAATATTTGTAATGATTGCAGCGTTCGGGCGAGCTAACTTAGATAAAAATTCAATTTCACCTCGACTCGACATTCCCATCTCCAATACAGCCATTTCTGTATTTTCTTCTAGGCTTAAAATAGTAAGCGGCAAACCGATATGGTTATTAAAGTTCCCCTCTGTTTTTTGAACCTTAAATTTGGTTGCAAGGAGGCTTGTCACAATATCTTTCGTAGACGTTTTACCGTTACTTCCTGTTACACCTATAACTTTTACATCTAACTGATCACGATAGCTTTTTGCTAATGTTTGCAGCGCTTCTAATGTATCTTCTACAAAAATCACTGGTATATTCACAGGAGGATTTTGCACATTTTTTTTCCAAAGCGTAGCTACAGCGCCATTTTCAATTGCTTTTTCTACAAAAGAATGACCATCAAAGCGATCACCCTGAATCGGAATGTATAAGTTTCCTGTTGTAATTTTTCTTGTATCAATAGATACACCTTGTACAGTTTCATTAACGTATTTTTCCGCTAAGCCTGCACCCATTACCATTTGCTCTACTTGTTTTAACGTTCGTTTCATCATACATACCACTCCTTACATAGAAGAAACACTATTCTCTTGAATAGTGCTTCCCCCTTTTTTGTTAGATTGTATATTTAATTTTTTGCTTTTCTTCGTGACGCTCAATTGCCAAACGAATCAATTCTTCAATTAACTTCGGATATGGCAAATCCGTGTGTTGCCATAGCAGCGGGAACATACTAAATGGCGTAAATCCTGGCATTGTATTTACTTCATTAATATATACTTCCCCATCTTTCGTTAAGAAGAAATCCGCTCTTGTTAATCCAGCACCATCTAAAGATTGGAATGCACGAATTGCATCTCTTTGAATCGCCTTTGACTCTTCTTCTGTAACTTCAGCTGGAATAATTAATGCCGTATCGCCATCAATGTATTTTGATTTATAATCATAAAACTCTTTCTTCGGTACAATCTCACCGATAACAGAACATTTTGGCTCATCATTACCTAAAACGCCAACTTCCACTTCACGACCTACAATATTTTCTTCTACGATAATTTTGCGGTCAAATTGGAACGCTTCTTCAAATGCTTTTTCTAATTCTTCACGATCTTTACATTTATTGATACCAACACTTGATCCAAGGTTCGCTGGTTTGACAAAGCATGGGTAGCCTAATACTTCTTCTACCTTTTCATAAGCTGCTTGGCAATTTTTCTCCCATACACTGCGAATGAAAGATGCATACTTCGCTTGTTTCAATCCAGCTTCAGCAAAGATATTTTTCATAACAACTTTATCCATACCAGCAGCTGATGCTAATACACCGTTACCAACGTATGGAATATTCATTAACTCTAATAATCCTTGTACTGTTCCATCTTCACCATTCGGTCCATGTAACAGCGGGAAAATAACATCAATTGCCTCTTCTTGCTTAGAAGAAGAAGGTATAATTTCTGTACTTAATGATACTGGAGAAATTGCATTTTCCTCTCCATTCATTTGCAATGCTTGCACGCTCGTTACTTCACCTTCAATGCGTTCACCACGCATCCATTGGCCTTGCTCTGTAATATAAATTGGATGAATCTCGAATTTTTCTTGATTTAATGCTTTAATAGCAGCAAGAGCTGTTTGTAATGAAACTTGATGCTCTGCTGATTTCCCACCATATAATAAACCTAATTTAATTTTCGTCAATGAAATCACCCTAACCAATTGTTTTCATTTTTCTATTTTAGCACTTTTTATAAAAATAGGCAGTTCCTATTTGAAATAAAGTAAAACTTTTCTCAATAGGAGTCTTACCGCCTTCGAATAGCGCGATAAAATGAAACTTCCATAAAGTGAAACTTTAATCAGTGGGGATTTTCTTCATCCCTCACTGATTATTAGTTGAACGAATCCGGCTTTTACGGGCAATTCCCCCCACCTAACTTCTTTACTTTTGCTGAATTTTGAGGCGGGGGTCTTACTGCCCGCAAATAGCGGGATAAATGGCAGAATGGTTTCACCAATTGCATTTTTACGAACAGCTATTGTAAATTCATATCCTTTTCTTGCACCAAATCTGTGTCATCCCTTGATCTAGTTATGTATCTAATATATATGAAGAAATGCTGTTTTTTGTGTATGTCACCTATTGATTAAGAAGATTGTTTCGCCACATTTCCCTTTTGTCTTTGTTCTACAAGGTGATCTAAAGAAATATATACAAGACCGGCTATTACACACCCCACTCCTAAAATCGTAAACAATACATGCCCAAGCGATCGATCAAGTAGTAGTCCGCCAAGAAGCGGGCCGAACGCATTCCCTGTAATCCACTGCAAACTTGCCGCCCCCATATATGTTCCACGTAAATGCTCTGGTGCCAAATTTGCAACAAATGTCATTTGTACAGGAGACATAATCATTTCACCTAGCGTATATACCGCATAGACAACAAGTAATGTTATTAAAATAACCGTACCCTCTGTTCCAAATTCACCAAACCACCTTGGAAGCCAACCGATGAATAACAGCCCGATTCCAAATAACCATGCCCCATATAACATTGTCTTTCCAACTGGTTTATCTGTTGCCCATTTTGAAATTTGGAATTGGAATAAGACAACTAACAAGCCGTTTAAAGCCATTAAATATGGATATGGGTTATTTTTCCCAAAGATTTCTTTCATTTCATTATCAAAATGAAGGGGGAGCATGCCTTCTGTTTGCGAGAAACCCATGGAAATAATAATACCAGCCAATAAATAAATCATAAGTACCTTATCTCTCAAAACAACTTTCCAAACAGATTCTGCTTCCTTTTTCGTATTCCCGTCCTCTTTCAATGCAGTTTTCGGCATCGTTTCTTGAATAAGCATTAACACAAGAAGTGCATAAAGCAGCATTGTAGAGGAAGCAATAATAAATACAAGGTTTTTCGAAAGTACAACTACAGAAGCACCCATAATCGGTCCGATTGCCGCGCCAATATTATGCCCCATTCGCAATAAACCGTATGCCTCCGTCCTCTTTTCAGGCGCTGTGACATCCGCTACCATCGCCGATGCTGCTGGATGAAATAATGAATTACTTAACCCTAAAAAAATAGACAAAATAGCATAAGGAATAAATCCTTCTATAAATAAAAAACCGAGCATCAACAATGCATTACTTGCCATCGAAAATATCATAATAGGTTTTCTACCATATATATCAGCAATTCGGCCACCTATAAGCGAACCAAAGCTTGCCGCAATAGGAGAAAGCGCCATAATAATCCCTACTTGTAATAAAGAATCTACTTTATCTTTTAAATACAATGCAAAAAATGGCATTAACATCATCATTGCAATTCCATTCAGTGTTTCTCCTATAAAACGAATCCACACATTACGGTCCATTGCTTGTAATTCACGCCATGTCTTTTTCATTTACAACACCCCTTTAATCAACCACTCCTTATCTTATATTAATTTTAGAAAAATGTAAATTTTCAAAATAAAAGATCCGTTCTATTCTATTTAGAACGGATCTTTTCCCTATAAATTCGCTGCATTCTCCTCATCTTTTTTATTACTTAAAACACTATGCTTTCGACTATATAAGAAGTAAAATGCTACACCAATCACCATCCAAATGCCGAAACTCATCCATGCGGTTCCTGATAATTGAAGCATTAAATATACACAAAAGATAACCGTTAATGCAGGTAAAACTGGTACAAGTGGCACTTTAAAAACACGTGGTAAATCTGGGTGTGTTTTTCTCATTACGATAACCGCAACTGCTACAAGAGCAAATGCCGATAATGTTCCCATATTTACAAGGTGTGCTAATACATTTAAGTCGATAAGCCCCGAAATAAGTGCTGCGATAATTCCTGTCGTCCATGTATTTAAAAACGGTGTTTTAAATTTCGGATGAACTTTCGCAAGACGCTTTGGTAATAACCCATCGCGACTCATTGCATATGAAACACGAACCTGCCCATACATCATAACTAACATTACAGTTGTAATCCCTGTAATTGCTCCTACCGAAATAACACCCGCTAAACCATCTTGTCCAATAAACTGAAGTGCGAAAGCTACAGGATCAGAAATATTCAGCTGACCATAAGGTACAATTCCTGTCAAAATAAGTGAAACAACGATATAAAGAATCGTACAAATAAGTAATGATGCTATAATACCAATTGGTAAATCGCGTTGCGGACGTTTTACCTCCTCCGCTGCCGTTGATACAGCATCAAATCCAATGAATGCAAAGAATACCGTTGCAGCCCCAGCCATTACACCATCAAGACCAAATGGCATGAACGGCGTCCAATTTTCCGGCTTTACATAATTAAAACCAGCAAAGATAAAGAGTAATACAACTGCTAGCTTAATAAAAACCATAATATTGTTTACGCGAGCACTTTCACGTACACCTCTAGATAAAAGGGCAGTCATAATTAAAATGATAATAACAGCTGGTAAATCGATAAGGCCACCCTTTCCTGTTCCAGGAGCAGAAGATAAAATGGTCGGAATATGAATCCCAAAACCTTTTAACAAAGATTGGAAATAAGCAGACCATCCATTGGCTACCGCAGATGTTGCTAATAAATATTCCAACATTAAATCCCATCCAATTAAAAATGCAAATACCTCTCCCATCGTTGCGTACGTATACGTGTAAACACTTCCCGAAACCGGAACAGAAGATGCAAATTCTGCATAACAGAATGCAGCAAAGGCACAAGCTAACGCAGCTATAGCAAATGATAAAATGATAGCTGGTCCAGAATGTTTCGCTGCCACAACACCCGTAAGAACAAAAATACCTGTCCCGACAATAGCCCCAATTCCAAGCATTGTTAAATCCAATGCTCCCAATGTTCTAGCTAATGTTTTCTGTTTACTTTCTTGCATTAGTTTTGCAATCGGCTTTTTTTGAAAAATTTGCTTCATAGCATGCACCTCTAAATTTTAATTTTCTGAAAATTTTAATTATTTCTTATTTTACTCATAACATATTTTTTAGTCAATACTTTTGTCGAAATAAGCAGAAAAACATCTCATCAGCTAGTAGAATAAAATGCAATCAACACACAGTCATTTCCATCATTTGGGTTTTTAACCATATTAAATTCGTAATTCGATATAAAAAGATAAATAATATACAAACAATACATACAACTATATCCCTATATCTTTTTATAATTATTTTTGATATTCTATAAATTGTCGATTCCAACCAAAGAAAGAGGCATAATCATTTTATGAGCATGCCTCTTTCTTTTATCTCGCTATTTACGGGCAGTGAGCCTCCCCTGATGGAAGTTTCACTTTATTTAGTATATGAACCTTCTTCAATCCAGCTATACATATACTTCTCATCTTCCGTTTCATGCGCTTGTTTCACAATACGGAGCGGACGGAACGTATCGATCATAACCGCTAATTCAATTGTTTCTTTTTTCCCTAAGCTTGCTTCTGTTTTCCCGGGATGCGGCCCATGTGGAATACCACTCGGATGGAGTGTAATTGAACCTTCTTCTACACCTTTTCTGCTCATAAAGTTCCCTTCTACATAATAAAGAACTTCATCACTATTTACGTTACTATGATAATACGGTGCTGGAATTGCTTCCGGATGATAATCATATAAACGCGGCACAAAAGAACAAATAACAAAGTTATGACCTTCAAAAGTTTGATGAACTGGCGGTGGCTGATGAATACGGCCTGTAATCGGTTCAAAATCTTCTACATTAAAGACCCAAGGATATAAATATCCATCCCATCCGACAACATCTAAAGGATGATGTCCCATAACATGTTTATGCATATAACCTCTCGACTTTGTCATGACAACAAACTCGCCTTTGTCATCATATGTCTCTAATTTTTCCGGCCCTCGAATGTCTCTTTCACAGAAAGGGCTATGTTCTAATAATTGACCATACTCATTACGATAACGACGCGGTGTTGTAATTTGGCTATTCGCTTCTACAACAAGGAACTTAGACTCTCCTTCATCTGGAATAACTCGGTAAATTGTTCCGATTGGAATCGTTACATAATCACCTTTCCGGTAATGAATCGTTCCAAACATTGTCTCAATTTTCCCAGTTCCATAATGAACGAATAACATTTCATCTCCATCACCATTACGATAAAAATAATCCATTTTTTCTGTCGGATTAACAACACCAATTAATAAATCTTCATTTCCTAATATAAAATTCCTCCCACTTAGCGCATCTCCAGTTTTTCTATTCTCTTTCGTGCGAAAATGACGATGAGCAAGCGCCACATCTTCTTCATACTGTAACTGACAAGAATGCGCTAACGCAGCATGTCCTACTTCAGTTGGCATATAATGATGATACAAAATAGATTGTGTACCAGAGAAACCTTTCGTTCCCATCACCTGTTCACGATAAAGTGATCCATCTTCTTTACGAAATTGTATATGTCGTTTATGAGGAAGCTCCCCCATGTGACGATAATACATGCCCATCACCCGCTTTCGTTTCTTTTTTCACTGTGTTACGCAATGTACCTAGTCCAGTGATCGTAAGTTCTACAACGTCACCATCTTGTAACCACTTTTCTGTACCAAGTTCTAAAATACAACCAGTGCCAACCGTGCCAGAACCAATTACATCTCCTGGATATAACGTAACATCTTGCGAAGCACGTTCTATCATTTCTGCAAACGTATAGTAAATATCTCGGAAATTCCCTTTAGACAAAAGCTCCCCGTTCACATGGGCAGTCATTTCTAAGTTATAACGTTCACCAGTGCGATAAACATCTAACTCCTCTTTTGTAACAAGATAAGCTCCTAATGAAGTAGCAAAGTCCTTTCCTTTTGCCGGACCAAGCCCTACTTTCATTTCCTCAGCTTGCAAATCTCTTGCGCTCCAGTCATTCATAATACAATAACCGAAAATATATTCTTCTGCTTGTTCACGCGAAATATTTCTTCCCTCTTTCCCAATAACACAAGCGATTTCTAACTCATAGTCAAGCTTTTGAGTTTGTTTCGGACAAGAAACTGTAACTTCTGGCCCGATGACAGCACGGTGATTTGTAAAATAAAAAACCGGAATATCATACCACTCTGGAACAACATCTAATCCACGACGTCCACGAGCCGTTTTGACATGTTGCTCAAATGCATAAAAGTCACGAATACTACCTGGGTTTGGGATGGCTGCACAAAGCTGCACATCTTCCAAAGCGTACATGCCACTTGTTGGTTTTCGAATACCATGGGCTATTTCTACATACTCATCTGCTTTCTCTAAAAAAGCAAGCATAGATGAAGGAAGAGTGCCATTACTTGCCATATTCATATCAATTACTTTGTCACCTTCCAGCCAACCAGCTCGCATCTCTCCTGAAGGAAGACGAAATGTAATCAATTTCATCAATTTTCCTCCTCACTATTTATACAAAATGAAACTTTAATCAGTGGGAGACACAGCCCCCACTGATAAGTAAATTTTTATAGATTTCCGCGTCGTTCTTGCTCTCTTTCAATTGATTCGAATAGAGCTTTAAAGTTTCCTTCTCCGAATCCCCGAGAACCTTTACGCTGAATAATTTCGATAAATAATGTTGGGCGATCTACAATTGGCTTTGTGAAAATTTGTAGCAAGTACCCTTCATCATCACGATCCACAAGAATCTTAAGCTCTTTTAGCTTATCAATTTCTTCATCGATTTTCCCAACGCGTGCTGTTAACTCTTCATAATACGTATCTGGTGTATCTAAAAATTCAACTCCGTTTGAACGAAGCGCTTCAACCGTTTTCACAATATCATTTGTCAACAATGCAAGATGCTGTACACCTGCACCGTTATAAAACTCTAAGTACTCTTGAATTTGTGATTTTCGCTTTCCATCTGCCGGTTCATTAATTGGAAACTTAATACGGCTTCCATTTGTCATAACTTTTGACATTAGCGCGGAATACTCCGTGCTAATATCATCATCATCAAAATGAATCATTTGTTTAAAGCCCATAACGTTTTCGTAATAGCTAACCCACTCTTCCATTTTTTCAACGTTACCAACAACATGGTCTACAGCAATTAAACCTGATTCGTCACTCGGAATATCAAAATCAATCTTCTCATAACCAGGCATAAATGTTCCTTTATAATTTTTACGCTCTACTAGCGTATGGATTGTATCGCCATACGTACCGATTACTGCTTTTTTTAATGTTCCTTGTTCATCTGTTAACTCTTCAGGTGGAGCAATCGCAACCGCACCTCGTTTTACAGCCTCTGAGTATGCTTTCTCAACATCATCAACAAGTAAAGCTACGTCTTTCACTCCGTCACCATGGATCTTTACAAATTCTGCAATACGGCTATCACTATTTAAAGTCCCAGACACAACAAAACGCATGTTTTTTTGCACGAGAACATAAGATACTTTTTCACGATTCCCTGTTTCTAATCCCGAATAGGCAACAATTTTAAATCCAAACGCTCTTGCAAGGTAATAACTTGATTGCTTTGCATTTCCTACATAAAATTCTAAATGATCGACATCACGTACCGGAAAGAAATCCTCCATTTGTGCAGCTAACGTATCCATAGATTTTTGTTTCATAAATTCCTCATCCCCCTGTAAATAAATTGAATGTTACATACTTAGAACCATCCGAAAACGCTTCCATCTACCAATAAAAAAATTAGTTAGCAAGCTAACAAATTTCTGACTTTTAAAGTTTTCTATCTTTTCTGTCAAATACCTCTTTTTTTCTCCCATATAAAATTCGACTTTTTTCTATTTAAAACAACATAATCAAAGCTGGTAGTATGTCTCTTTATTACCTCAAAAACAAAAAGACCCTAACATATTAAACATCTATAATACGTTAGGGCCTTTATTTTTTTAGGATAATTGTCTTAATAAGATATAGGTAATTCTGTTTCTCTATATTCATTATACTAATACATTTGTAAGGAATACAATGAGCGCTGTTAATACTGCTGCTCCACTCGCCGATACTAATAAATCCATTTTTGTTACTTGTAATACTTCTTTGTTTTCCATATTCCCCATTCTCCTTTCAGCTTTATTTTGCAATCTTCATTCTGCTCTATTACTTGTACAAAACTTCTATTATACTAATACACTTGAAAGAAATACGATGAATGCTGTTAATGCTGTTGCTGCTCCTGCTGATCCTAATAAGTCCATTTTTGTTAGTTGTAATACTTCTTTGTTTTCCATGCTTCCCATTCTCCCTTCAATTCATAACTTTATTTTTATTTGGTACTGTCCGTTCTACTGCTTGCGCAAAGTTTCTATTATACTAAAACGTTAGAAAGAAGTACGATTAATGCTGTTAGTACCGCTGCTCCACCTGCTGATCCTAAGAAATCCATTTTTGTTACTTGTAATACTTGTTTGTTTTCCATGCTTCCCATTCTCCCTTCAACTTATAACTTTCTTTTTATGTGATACGATCCGTCCTACTGCTTATACAAAATTTCTATTATACTAAAACGTTAGAAAGAAGTACGATCAATGCTGTTAATACTGCTGCTCCACCTGCTGATCCTAAGAAGTCCATTTTTGTTACTTGTAATACTTGTTCGATTTTCATATTTACTCTCTCCTTATTAATAGATATTTATATGTAATTTCCAAGAAATGATTAATTCATAGTTTTTATCTTAACGTTACATTAAATTAACTTGTGTAACGTTTGTAACATTAATGTAACATAAGTTTTTTCATACTGCAATATAAATACATAAAATTTATTACATTTTTTTTACGATATTATTAATAATTTTTTATAAACCCCTTTATACAGCGGTTTCCAACACATACACACTTGTAACATTAATGTAACATTGGGGTTGCAAATCGAAATAAAACGTAGTAGAACGATCACCTTTTCAATTTTGCTCCCTCATCATACTCTTTCGGAATCATTTTAAAGTTTGTCTCATTAACATTTCCATAAAGCCCAAGATAAGTTTATATGTTTCCTCAAGATAACTATGTATAATAAAAAACAAAGAGGTGGTCAGTTTGAAATTAATCGCACTAGATATGGATGGTACACTACTATCATCTAATCTTGAAATCTCCAAGGAAAATTTACAAGCTATTCGTGATGCTAAAGCAGCCGGTCATGTTGTAATGATTTGCTCTGGTCGTGCAAAAGAAGATGCTTTAAAACTATTGGAAGAGTATCAATTATCACTTCCAGTTGGAGCAAGCAATGGGGCAATTGTTTACGTTGATGGAAAAGTAATTAACGCACGTTGTTTACAAAATGCTAAAGTATACAAGCTTGCTAAATTACTAGAATCTGAAGGATTTCCATATAAGTTGTACACAAATAAAGGAGTTTATTCTCCTTATAATTGGAATGAAAAAGTAATGCATGCATTCGAAGAAAATAAGCATGCACTTGATGTCACAATTGAAGAACTGGAACGAATTACAGAGAAGCAAAAAAAAGCGAACTTAATTACTGATTTCCAAAAAATCGAAGATGTCGTAAATAATCCAGAGTTAGAAATCTCGAAATTCTTTATTTTGACGTTTGCCGCAGAGCATCGCTCACAACTACTAAAGTCTTTACAAGAAGATAAAGAAATTATGGTTACAGCATCAGCTCCGACAAATTTAGAAATTATGGACAAGTATGGTCATAAAGGAAATGGATTACAAGAAATGGCGTCTTATTTCAATATTCCAATTCAAGATACGATTGCCATTGGAGACAACTTTAACGATGTACCAATGCTAGAGGTAGCTGGCCTATCTGTTGCTATGGGGAATGCTGAAGAAGATGTAAAGAAATTATGTGATGTTGTTACATTAACAAATGATGAGCATGGTGTTGCTCATGCAATTGAACAGTATGTACTAAAACAACCATCCTCAAGCAAATAAAAAAGGACTCTTTCATATTTGAAAGAGCCCTTTTTCTTTTACACATGATGACAAGCAACGAGATGCCCTTCCCCAACATCACGAAATTCTGGTACAGCTTGCTTACAAATATCCGTTGCAAACGGGCAACGTGTATGAAAGCGGCAGCCTGAAGGTGGATTCGCTGGACTTGGAATATCACCTTGCAAAATAATTCGTTCTCGCTTTACAGTGGGATCAGGAATTGGTACAGCTGATAACAGCGCTTTCGTATATGGATGAAGCGGATTTGCAAACAACCTGTCACGGGGAGCTGTTTCCACAATTGTCCCTAAATACATAATTCCAATTTTTGTACATAAATGTTCGACAACACTTAAATCATGTGAAATAAATAAATAGGATAAACCTTTTTTCTCTTGTAATTCACTGAACAAGTTTATAATTTGTGCTTGAATAGATACATCTAATGCTGCAACAGGTTCATCAGCAACAATAAATTCTGGATTTAATACCATCGCCCTTGCAATAACAATACGCTGGCGTTGTCCTCCCGAAAACTCATGCGGATAACGATCAATATGATATGGTGCTAAACCACATAGTTCTAATACTTCTAACACTTTTTCACGAACATTCTCTTTCGTAGCTAAGCCATGTGCTAGCATTGGTTCACCAAGTGCTTCTCCAATTCTCATCCGTGGATTCAATGAACTAAACGGGTCTTGGAATACAAGTTGCATATTAGGACGATACTTTCGTAATTCCTCTTTCGATAACGTATGAACATCTTGCCCTTTAAATTTCACTTCACCTTCTGTTTTTTGAACGAGACGAAGAATAGTTTTACCAATTGTCGTTTTTCCACTTCCAGATTCACCTACTAGACCAAACACTTCACCTTTATTAATCGTAAAGCTTACTCCGTCTACTGCTTTTACATGCCCAATCGTTCTACCAAATACGCCGCCCTTAATCGGAAAATGCGTTTTTAAATTCTTCACTTCTAATAAAGGTTCACTCATTGCTCTGCACGCTCCTCATATAACCAGCAAGCTACTTTATGATGATCTTCATGCACTCCAAGGCCTGGCGCCTCATTCTTACATATATCCATGCAACGTTCACAGCGACCGCTAAAGTAGCAAAATTCATCTAAACCAACTAAGTTTGGAACTTGCCCCGGAATCGAATAAAGTTTATCTGTTCGTTTCCCCATTACCGGCTTTGATTTTAATAATCCTTTTGTATATGGGTGTTTAGGATTTTGGAATAGCTCCAGTACAGGTGCTTCTTCAATGACTTTGCCACCATACATTACAACAACATAATCTGCCATTTCTGCTACAACACCTAAATCATGTGTAATTAATAAAATAGATGTTTTAAATTCTTCTTTTACCTGTCTTAATAAATCTAGTATTTGTGCCTGAATTGTAACATCTAGTGCTGTTGTGGGCTCATCAGCAATTAGTAATTTAGGGTTACAACTCAGTGCAATCGCAATCATGATCCGTTGCAACATCCCACCGCTTAGCTCATGGGGATACGAATGAACAATTTCATCAGAACGTGCAATACCAACCTTACGAATTAATTCAATAGCTTTTTTATATGCTTCACTTTTACTAAGGAGCTCATGCTCTCTTAACGTCTCAACAATTTGTTCTCCAACAGTAAAAACTGGGTTAAGAGATGTCATTGGTTCTTGAAAAATCATCGCGATATCATTTCCTCTTAAACTTCGGAGTTCTTTCTCTTTCATCCCCAAAAGACTTTGGCCTTCATAAAGAATATCACCACCAACAATGCCGCCAGATTCCGCAATAAGTCCCATAATAGATAAAGCCGTTACACTTTTCCCACAACCTGATTCTCCCACTACACAAACTGTTTCACCTTCTCGTACAGAAAAGCTAACATGATTCACAGCTTTTACTGTACCTTCTTCCGTATGAAAGTGTGTTTGTAAATCTTTTAGTTCTATTACTGCTTTACTCATGATTCCTCACCTACCGCTTCATTTTTGGATCTAATGCATCACGAAGTGCATCACCAAGTAAGTTAATTGATACAACTGTTATAAAAATCGCAAAACCAGGCGGTATCCATAACCATGGACGTTTTTGGAAATCAATTAATGAGTTTGCTGCACTAATCATATTTCCCCATGATGGCGTAGGTGGAACAACCCCAAGACCTAAATAACTTAATGCTGATTCACTTAAAATAGCTCCCGCTACACCTAACGTTGCCACAACAATTAATAAAGGGAATACATTCGGAATTAAATGATGTACAATCTTCCGGTAATCCTTTAATCCTAATACATCAGCAGCTTGCATAAATGATTGTTCTCGAAGTGTTAAAATTTGTCCTCGTACCAGACGTGCAAGTCCCGGCCATCCAATCAAACTTAACATGATCATAACAACATAAAGTCGATATTCAGATGGAAGTTTCCATTCTGATAAGATAGCACCCATAATGATAAGTAATGGTAATCCCGGAATAGACATTAACACGTCTGCAATACGCATAATAATATGATCTACAATACCACGATAAAAACCAGAGATAGCTCCTAATAATGCACCGAGTATGACGGATAGTAGCATCGAAGCTAAACCAATTGTTAATGAAATCCGGCCAGCTTGCATTAATCTCGTTAAAATATCTCTTCCCAATTGATCTGTGCCAAGCCAATGTGAAAAGTTTGGTGGTTTATTAATTTGTGTTACTTGAATTGTTCCAGAAACATATGGTGAAAAAAATGGTCCAATAAAACAAAATACAAACATAAAAATCAAAGTATAAAATCCAAATAGTGCTAATTTATTTTTCTTAATTCTAGTAAATGCTTGTCGCCATGGCGAAGTCAAATTTCCTTTTCTCTTTTCTTTCTTCTTTATCGTTACAATAGTCTCCATCTTTCTCCCTCCTTACTTTAATCGAATACGCGGATCGACAATCACATAAACGATGTCTGCTAAAAAGTTTGCGATAATTGTTAGGCAAGAGAGAAACATTGTAAATGCCATTAATACCGTATAATCCCGAAAACTTAACGCTTCTAATTGAATGGTCCCAATTCCTGGCCAGTTAAAAATTTGTTCAATAATAATTGCACCAGAGAACAATCCCGGCAATTCAAACGCAAGTAATGTGATTGCTGGTAAAATCGCATTTTTTAGTGCATGTTTATAAATAACGGCTTTTTCTTTCAATCCTTTTGCACGTGCAGTACGGATATAATCCTGTCTTACGACCTCAAGCATGCTCGTTCTAAAATAACGAGTCAATGAGCCGACACCAAGGAGTGTTAAAATAAATACCGGTAAAATCATGTGCCTTAGTACTTCCAATATGTACGTAAAACCCGTCGAATTACTTCCTATATCAATCATCCCACCAATCGGTAATAAATGAAGATCAACAGCAAATACTTTAATTAAAAATAGACCGATAAAGAATGATGGGAATGACATCGCTGCAAAAACACCGATTGTTACAAGTGCGTCAAACCATGAATGTTGCTTTGTTGCTGAAATAACACCCACAATAAGTGCAATGATCCAAGTAAAAAATAAAGCTGCAACAGCAACAATAAAGGTATTCCAAATAAATTTATTAAGTAATGATGTAACAGGCTCTTGGTATTGCAGCGAGAAACCAAAATCACCATGTAGCGCATTACCTAGCCAATGAAAGTATCTTTCTATAATAGGTTTATTTAATCCATACAATTCTCTTAATTCCTGTGCACGTTCTGGCGTTAACTTTGGATTCGAATCAACATAATCTCCCGGCAGAAGAGCAAATAAGAAAAAAATAATAATAGATGTACCAAACAAAGTAGGAATCATTTGTAGAAACCTACGAATGAGATATGTTTTCACCTTTTGTCTCCCCAATCATAGTTACTTAAAAATAGAAGAACATTTTTTCAAAACAGCAAGAACTAACAACTGTATGAAAAAACGTCTTCTATTCATTAATTACTTATCTCTATTGTTCAATAGATAAAACAGGTAAGTTTGAACTAATGCTATCGTATTTTTCTGGATTAATTCCTTTTACACGTGCATTGTGTGCTGAAATACTTTTACGGTAATTTAATAAAATGACAGGGGGATCATCGCTTAATTCTTTATATAATTCTTTATAAATAGGTTTTCTTTTTTCAATATCAACTGTTTCAATACCTTTTTTAATTAATTCATCCACTTTTGGGTTACTATAACCCGCTGAATTATCTGGATGCGTAGATTCAAACTCACCTACAGGTTCACTCGGATCAGAAATGATCGATGTTGCAACAGCTGCTAAATCATAATCAAACTTTCCAACTTTCGAAACAAGTGTATTAAAGTCCATGATTTCTGGATTAAATTCCACACCTAACGCCTTATAATTCTCTTTCGCAATTGGTATAAACACCTCTTCTTGCTTTCTTCCACTTGCCGCATAATAACTCAACTTTAATTTCTGCCCGTCTTTTTCACGAATACCATCAGATCCAACTTTCCAACCAGCTTCATCTAACAATTTTTTTGCTTTCTCTACATTGTATTCGTATTGATTTATACCCTTATCATCATATGCCCATGATGTTGGTGAAATCGGTATATTCGCAACAGAAGCATTTCCTTGGAAGTATGTATCTACATATTTTTTACGATCTAATCCGTAAATAAGCGCTTGCCGTACTTTTTTATCTTTTAAGTATGGCTTCTTATTATTAAAGTAAACGAATGAGTATGAGCTCACTGTTTCAATATTGAAATTAGCAAAGCCTAAGCTCTTTAATTGTTCAATATTGTCATTATTCGCAGCAAACCCATCATAGTCCGTTTCTCCTGTTTGGAATAACTGGAAATTCGTGTCAGGTGTTGTAATTTTATAAATAAAGTTTTTAACTTTTGGCTTACCAGCATAATAATGTTCATTTGCTACAAATCTTACTTCTTGACCTGGGACATACTTTTCAAATTTATAAGGCCCTGCTGCCATTGGTTTACCATATAAATCTTTTAAATAGTTTAAGCTAGTATTTTGCTTATAATCTTTTCCATAATAAGCCTTAGATAAGACAGGTCCTCCCAAGTTTACTAACGCTTGTGAGTTTACTTTTTCCGTCGTAATTTCAATTGTTTGCGGATTAACAACTTTAATCCCTTCAATCGATGTAGCTTTTCCTTCTTTATAATCTTTTCCACCTTTAATTGCATATTGTAAAATATCTGTACCACCCTCATAAGCCTTATCATGTAGCAATGTTAATGTAAATGCTACATCATCTGCTGTTAACGGTGAACCATCACTAAATTTTAAATCTTTTCGTAAGTGAAACGTATACTTCAATTGATCAGAAGATACATCCCATTTCTCTGCAAGCTCTGGAACTGGTTTCCCTTGCTTATCTGTTGATACAAGAGACGCAAATATAACTGATGTTACGTTACCGTCCCAACCATTCTCTTGGAAATAAGGTAAGAACACACCACCAGGTTTTGAAATCCCTAAAATAAGTGTATCTTTTCTCTGCTTCGCTTTCTCAGGATTTTTTGATTTATCTGTCGCTGCAACCTTCTCTATTTTTAAATCTTTCACATCCTGCTGTTTCGTCGGCTCTGTCGAAGCCTTATCCTCTTGTCCCCCACAAGCCGATAACACAAGCGAACTACTCAGTAAAACAGAAAACACACCAGCCCATTTTTTTGTCTTTTTCTTCATTGTCCCCACCCTAACTTTTTTTAATAATTACACCTTATGAACTGCTTGCCCTATATATGCCTCCCACAGTAACATTTTATAACACATCGGAAAAGTCGGTTTTAAATGCAAAAAAATAGATGTTTAGAGGAGTGACAATCTTATTCCGACCTTTCCGCTAGACTTTATGGTTATTAGCTTATATTGTTCGTTATATTTTGTCAATTCTTTCTATTTAAACATTTCAAGATTTTTATAAAAGCTATTGCTGGATCTTTAATTTAGGTAGACTTAACAATATTCCATTACAATCATCTTCCTGTAATCCTTGTATTCTCGCATTATGTGCAGACACAACTTTACTATTATTTTTACTATGCAGAAACGATTAAAAAAATAATTCTATTATTCAGTGGACGAGCATAGAATGCTAACAAACTACCAAAAAGGGGGGCGAAAATATGGACAAACTATTCCAATATGTTCTGCACTATGTTGCATTAACACTCATGATCGTCGGGGCATTACTACTATTTCCGTTCTTCCCAAGGTTCGTCCTCTTTTTAGCATTTCTCTTTATGCTCGGAATTGCGATTGCTATTTCTATAGGGGAAGACGATACACAAAAAGAAAGCAGAGTTCAGCGGGCGAAGCTGTAGACTCTGCTTTCTTTTTTCAATCATAACGTATTCTTGTTAAACCGATTATAAAGAATACACCAGCAAATAACATAAGTATACCAATATATCCTGCTATATCTGCCAATGTCCCTCCTCTTGCAATCAATTCGGTAAACCCGCGCATTGCCCAAGTTTGAGGAACAAAGTTCGCTGCGGTTTGCATCCATTCTGGTTCTATTTCAATTGGCCAATACAGCCCACTAATCATGCAAGTTGAAATAACAACGATATTACCTAAAGCTGACTGCTGCTCCGTTGTTTTCACAATACTTGCTAATAATAGTGCTAAACCAATGACCGCTAGCAATAACACTGAGACAAGTATGATTATCCCTAGTAGATTTCCCCACTGTACATCGAACAAAACATTCGTTAATACCATTAAAGTTCCAAATTGAATCCATCCAATTAAAAAGAAGGAAAGTATATATCCCCCAAGTATTTGAGCCTTTGAAACAGGCGTTCCTAATAAACGATACCAAACGCCAAGTTGTCTTGATTTTAAAATTGTTCCTGTCGCACTTAGCATCACAATCATTACAAAAAGAATAGAAAACCCTGCTGCTCGCCCTGTTACGTTATTCAGCTTTTTCTCCCCAGGTACAATGGATTCCTTTTGAAGTGAAACTGGTTCTACCTTTTTTGTATGAATCGTTTCATACATCTTTTCCCAAGACATTCCTCCTTTTTTCTCTGAATCCCTTGCTGCCGCTACTTCTATTTCCATCTTTTTCATTGCACTTTGTAATACTTGTTCTACAGAAGCTCCTCCCGTGAAATCAGCACTTGATTGGAATTTAACCTTCTCTATCTTCCCGTCCGTCATACTCTTTTGAAATTCTTTTGGAATTGTCACAATACCTGAGGACTTCTTATTTTCGATTTTTTGTTTCGCTTCCTCATACGTTACCTTTTCTATAGAAATTAAATCACTTTTCTTTATTTCCTCATAATAGGAGTTGGATAATGTAGATCCATCTTGGTCTACTAAACTAATATTTACTTTCTCGTTTCCACTTCCACCTAAAAGTCCGCCAAAAATGAGTGTGAAAATAATCGGCATTCCGAACATGAGTGTATAGCTTTGTGGCTTAATTAAGATTTGTTTTAACTCTAACCAGCAAAGCTCCCAAACTTTCTTCATGATTTCTCCTCCTATCTCGTACGCAAACGGAAAGTTCCGATGATAACGGAAGCAATACCCGCACTAGATAAACTTAATATAACTGGAAGTAACGCATACCATGATGTACCCGACATAATGTTTAAAAAGCTTGTAAGTGCCCATTTATTCGGAGCGATGTTAGCAATTGTTTGAAGAGTATCCGGAAATGCATAGATTGGTAACATAGATCCGCCTAATATAGCTAACAACTGAATTCCAATGCCACCCATTAAATCCGCTGTTTTTTCTTCACGAATAAATGCTGCGATGAGCATAGATAAGCCAGAAACACAAATTGCATAAGCAATTCCTACTACTACAATTTGTGAAACATCTTCACCCCAATTCACATGAAATGCGTAATAAGTAGCAACTACAAATACTCCAAATTGAATACAAGCAAATAGTAATGTACCTAAAAATTTACCTAATAATATGGCAAAAGAGCTTGTCGGTGTACTTGATAATCTTGCTAATGTTTCAGTTCGTTGCTCTGTTATAATAGATTTTGCTCCTACTGTTATGTTATATAGTAAAAACATCACTAACATTGCTGCAGCATAATATTGCATCGCAGCCACTGTTTTTTTGCCGATTGTTCCTTTTTCAATCCCATCCGTATTCGAAGCCGCCACTGCTTGTAAATTAGCACTTACCTCTTTTGCAACCTGTTCTATATTTCCTGGCTGTGCCTTTGCTAAATCTGTTGCGACAGTCTTAGTAGAAACGGCAACTGTTTGCACACGCTCTGAGAAGGAACGAATAAGCGATTCAGCTATTTTTGCTTGTATATCTTTTGATGGATCAGTAATCAATTTGGGTTCTTTTAATTTTCCATCCTTTATATGTTCACTCCACTCGTTTGGGATAATCATTCCAACATCAATTTTCTGTTTTCTTAGCAGATCCTCCAGCTCTTTTTGTGAAGCTACGACCTCTACCTTCACATCATCCTTAATCTCTTTTGAATGCAATACATCTTTTTGAAATATATTTGCAAACTCATCTGTTCCTTCTTGATAATAACCAATCACCGTTTTAGGTAATCCACCACTATCTAATATGTTACTTAGTGCTGATCCTAAAATAGCCGTTAATAGAAGTGGCATAAGTAACATCATCATAAATCCACGCCGATCTATTAAACGAATTTTTAAATCTTTCCATGCAATAATAAAACTTTTCATGAGTTCCTAACCTCCTTAATCACGAAGTGAACGCCCTGTTAGCTGTAAAAAGAGAGCTTCTAAATTTGGCTCTTGTACTTCAAGCTTTAAAATTTGCACATGATTTTCTACTACGATCGAAACAACCGTACCGACAGCTTCTCCAGTCTTCAGTCCAATATCGAGTGTATTCGTATCCTCATCAATGATAATCCGTTCTACAGTGGGAATTTCTTTTACTTTCTGCAGTAACTCCTGGCTATAACGACTCAGTTGTAACTTCACCATAAAGCCATCAGCAAGACGATTACATAACTCCGTTTTCGTTCCTAGTGCAATTACCTTTCCATGATCAACAATTGCAATTCGTTCACATAAATACTCCACTTCTTCCATGTAATGGCTCGTATAAATGACCGTCATGCCTTTCTCATTTAATCCTTTTACCGTCTCTAAAATATGATTCCGTGATTGTGGATCAATCCCGACTGTCGGCTCATCCATAATTAATAACTCTGGTTCATGCATAAGTGCCGCACCAATGTTAATTCGGCGTTTCATTCCACCTGAAAATGTTTCAATTTTGTCCTTTGCGCGATCCTGTAAACCAACATATGCTAATACCTCATCTGCTCGTTTCTTTGCAATAGCTCCACTTAAACCATACATTTTCCCCCAAAAGATTAAATTTTCTTTCGCAGATAGCGTAGGATATAAAGCAATATCTTGCGGGACAATACCGATCTTCCTTTTCGCATCTAATGGATATTCTTTTACAGATTTCCCCCCAACTTTTATATCACCGCCATCATATGGAATAAGCCCACAAATCATTGATATCGTCGTCGACTTTCCTGCACCGTTTGGACCAAGCAAACCAAATGTTTCTCCTTTCTTAACTTCAAAAGATACATTCTTTACAACTTCCTTCTTTCCAAACGACTTTGTAATATGATCTACGACTAACATGCCGATTCAGCCCCTTTGCATTAATCTACAATTTCATTGTAAAAAAACATCCTCTTTCTTCCATCACCCTTAAGATAGAAATGCAAAATAAAAAAGCAGCATAATTTGCTGCTTTTTTATTTTTCTCTATGCCAAAAGTCATGTGTATGTTGTAATACCGTATCTTACTGCATATATAGCTGCTTGTGTCCGATCCCTCAGCTCCAGCTTACTGATTAAGTTAGAAACATGATTTTTTACGGTTCCCTCTGTAATAAACAATTTCTCAGCAATTTCTTTATTATTTAATCCAAGGCCTATTTCTCTTAATACATCTATTTCACGCTCTGTTAATTGTTCCACTTGCTTTGGCTGATTTTGCCCTGATATTTCCACTACTTTTGTTCTTTTTAGTTCCTTCACAATTTGCGCTGTTATATCTTGTGGCAATACCGCTCCCCCTGCATGGACCGTTAATATTGCCTGAACAATTGCATCTGTCTCCATATCTTTTAATAAGTAACCGCTCGCTCCTTGCTCTAATGCTTCAAAAATGAGTTCACTATCATTAAATGTCGTCAGCATAAGAACCTTCATATCAGGGAACCTTTCCCTTATTAAGCGAGTCCCTTCAACGCCATTTATACGAGGCATTCGAATATCCATCAAAATAATTTCAGGTTGTAATTGTTCTGCTATTCGAACTACTTCATCCCCATCATTTGCTGTTCCCACCACTTCAAGTTCTGAACGTAAATTTAATAGCATTGCTAAACCATCACGAATAAGTGACTGATCATCAACGATCATAATACGAATCATTTCGTTCCTCCTATTACCCACGTCTTTTCCTTAAGTGGAAACTCAATCTGTAATCGAAAACCCTTCTCTTTTTCACTTTCAAATCGAATGATCCCACCATGTTCTTCTACACGTTCTTTCATATTTATTAAACCAAAACCAGGACTCACTTCATTTACGCCAACACCATTATCCGTAATCAATAGCATAACTTTTTCATCTAAACACAATAAGCTAACTTTACATAAACTAGCTTTTCCATGGCGTTGTGCATTTGTTAATGACTCTTGCATAATACGCAACAAAGTAGGTTGTAATGACAATGGGATTATAATTGGATCTCCCTGTAAATGAAAGGTTACTTGTACTTTGGTTACCTTTGAAAATTCATTTAACATTCCTTTCATATTTTCTATTATGTTCCCTAGATCTCTTTCTTCCTTCAACGCACGGACTGAAGCTCTTACCTCTTGAAGGGATTTTCTAGCTAATTCATGGCATGTATGTAAAACTTCTTCTGTAGCATCTGACTTTTGCTTCCATAAAGCCTCTGCAAGCTGCAATTGAACAAGTAAGGCCGTCATATTATGACCAACTGTGTCATGAATTTCTCGGGCAATATCGTTCCTCTCCCGAACTGTAGTTAGTTCTTCTACTTCTTTCGCATAAAGCTGTAATTGTTCATGCGCTTCTTTTAGAGCTATATGTGATAACGTCAATTTTTCATATTGATCGTCGACAGTTTGGCGGGCTACTGTCAGTTTTTTAATTAAGTTCCCGGATAAAGCACTGAAGACAACGAACATAAAATTAATAGCATTACTATCAACTTCTATCTTTCCAGTATATTGATACGTATATAGTAAAATAGCAGACCAACATACAAAGAAAAAACTCACAAAAAAATATACAACTGCTTTTCGCCACGTATGAATAAATACTCCTACCGCATCAATCCCAAATATAATTAAATACAAACATGTCTCGGGAAATAAAAAGCCTAGTAGTGCTGTAACTACTCCATTTGAGAGGAATACATAAAATTCACGCCTTCTCCCTTGATGTGGTTGTATAAGTAAAACATGATTTATAACGTACATTAAACATGCAATACCAACAAATATTTGTAACCCTACTGTTTCACGTGAAACATGATTTATATATACCATGCAAATCATAACAATCGTAATGAGACGTGCATACCTTAACATAAAATTCTCCTCGCGTTTTTGAACTATTGTTTTAAATCATACCAACATGTAAAAAATCGTTTTCACAATATAACATAAAGAAAATTATACCATTTCCATCTCGAGTTAACGGATATTAATAGAAAAACAAGTCACCCCCACATCTCCTAAGAGGATGACTTGTTTTTCTTTCATCTATTCCATCATACTATCTAATCGATTATATAATTCCGCCCGTAATCGTTCTTTTTCTGTTTTTTCTTTATATAACCGTTCTAACTTTTCAACATTGCTTGTTTCTTCCATTGTGCACTCCAGCGCATATATATCTTCTTCTATATACATAAGCTTATCTTCAATTTCTTCTATACCAATAGATTCCTTCTTTTTTACATTCATTACTTTAATTTTTGGAACCTCTTGTTGTTTCACTTCTTCTTTCTCTATTCTCTCTGCCCATTTCTGACGTGCCCATGCATAGTTCCCCGCAAATTCAAACAATGTATGTTCATCGATCCAATATGTTTTTTCAAACAATTTATTTAAAAAGTAACGGTCGTGTGAAACAGCAAGAATGGTTCCATTATATTGTTCGAGAGCTTCTTCCAGCACTTCCCTTGATTCGATATCAAGATGGTTTGTAGGCTCATCTAACACAAGGAAATTTATATCTTGATACATAAGCTGTGCCAAACGTAATCTCATTCGTTCACCACCGCTAAGCTGATTGACCTTTTTAAAAACGGCTGGACCATAAAATAAAAAGCGAGCTAATATATGGCGAGCTTCTCCTTCAGTTACAGCTACATGCTCCCGGAATGCTTCTAATACATCATATTTTACATTCTCATATGCATGCTGCGATAAATAACCGATTTTCACACTACTACCGATTCTGATCTCCCCAGCATCTGGTTTCATTTCTTCTAATAGCAATTTTAATAATGTTGTTTTTCCTGTACCGTTACGTCCAACAATAGCTGCACGCTCTTGAAAACGCACATGTAAATTTGCTCCCTCAAATAAAATACGCTCAGCAAAATTTTTGCCAACTTCCTTCATTACAACAACATCTTTTCCGCTTCTCTCTTGTCCTTCAAACTGAAGCCCCATTTGTTTTCTTTCTAAAATTGGCTTCTTTAATTTTTCCATCCGTTCTAACGCGCGTTCCATATTTCTAGCACGTTTATGCAGTCCTTCATTCGGAGGATTCGCTTGATTCGCCCATTCTCTTAAACGTTTAATTGCTTCCTTCATTTTCTTTATCTTCTTTTGTTGTTCTTGATAAGATTGGAACTCTTGCAGTAACCTTTCTTCCTTTTCTTTCACAAACTGCGAGTAATTCGTATGATAGACATGCAGCTCTCCGTCTTCTAAATCAAAAATCTTCGTAACAACTTCATCCAAAAAATAACGATCATGTGAGATCACAACAACTGTTCCTGTATACTCTTTCAAAAATTGTTCGAGCCATTCTACTGCAAATAAATCTAAATGGTTCGTCGGTTCATCTAACAGCAGTAAATCTGGTTTCTTGAGCAGCATATAAGCAAGACTTACTTTCGTCTGCTCCCCGCCACTCAGTTCAGCAAAAATTCGAGAAAATAGCTCCGTTATTTGTAAACCATTTGCTACTTTCATGATGTTCGCTTCTATTTCATAACCACCTAAAAACGAAAATTGTTCTTGCACTGCGCCATACTTCTCCATTAACCTCTCTAAACTAGTTGGATCGTGTTCCTCCGCCATACTTTTCTCTAAATTTCGCATGTTTCTTTCTAATTCTTTCTCTTTTACAAAGGCAGCGCTTAATACATCATATACATTTGTTTCACCAGCAAACTTCGGAATTTGTGCTACATGACCAACACGTGTCCCTTTTTTCATATGAATTACTCCAGCATCTACATTCTCTATTCCTGTTAATAGCTGAAAAATTGTGGTTTTCCCGCTACCGTTTCTGCCAACTAATCCAATGCGTTCACCATTTTGTATTTCAAGCGATATATTTTCAAATATGATGTTTCCACCAAAAGATTTCGTTACATTGTTTACACTACAAATTGTCATTTTCCGTACTCCTTTCAACGTAAAAAACCATAGGGAAAGAAACTTTCCCCATGGTTTTTGGCATAGAAAAAGGAAGCCAAATAGCTCCCTTTTCACACGTTTTATAAAATGGGTGAAGAGATTTCTATCGTTCAATAACAGCTATGCAATTGCTAAAAAAGGGCATACGTATCCCGTTAGCAATCACATCATGAAAAATCGCACGACAAAAATAGATAAAATCTAAAAATTTTGCGCGTGCAGCTAAAGAACGTTTCATCTCATTCACTCCTTTCGTACGGAATTTAATACTTACTTCTTTATTATACTTCCCCATTTGATGTTTGAATAGTCATTTTTCTGAAAATAATGAATATAGACTAAACATTTCAACAAATTACATCCAATCTTACACAACTGTTATGTTCACGTAATGGAAAGCAATAGTACGAAATCGTGCCTCCTTATACAATAAAGATGTAAGCAAGAGATAAACAAAAGGAGGAAACAGTCCTGATGAAAGAAATCGTAAAAGCAGTCTTCGAGGTGTTAGTAAACGGACAAGCAGTTGTAAAAGAACTAAACCGACTATAAAAGGAGGAATAAAAATGATGAACATGGTAAAAATGATTCTCCACGCTTTAATTGATGCAAAAGCAGTTAGCCAAGAATTAAATGAACAATAAAAAGGGGAAAATGAATATGAAGAAAGCCATCTTTGCAATTGTAGGTACATTCTTTGCCTTACATGCACTGAAAAATAGAAAAAAGAAACAAAATGAAAATACTCTATATTATCCATACACATTATTACAAAAAAAATAAAAGACAAGATACCCAAGTACAAATAGGATATCTTGTCTTTTGTTTTTTTATTAAAAATTGTTATTCTACAATCTTTTTATAATATGTATGATGCTTCATTAATTCATCGTGTATACCAATTCCTGTAATACTGCCATTCTCTATTACAAAAATGGTATCTGCTTGTACTACCGTTGATAAACGATGTGCAATAACAAATGTCGTTCTACTTGGAAATATTTTTTTGGTGGATTAGCAGTCCGCCATATATCCAAAAATGATACACTCTTTTGCTCTTCCATCTTCTATCTCCTTCTTTTACCATTTCCTCCTTTTCCACTATACAGGATTTTCCTTTCCCTTTCACGAATATAGTAGACGGGAATTTCACATATATTTTTAAAGGGGTATATACGAATGGATACACAACAACTTTATTTTTTAAATGACATTGGAAAACAAAAGCCAGAAAGTATTCGCAATAAAAGCACCGCTTGTCCTTTTTGCGATAGAGAAAATCTCACTGATATTTTAGAAACTGAAGACTCCATTATTTGGTTGAAAAATAAATTTCCAACATTAAAAGATACCTTTCAAACTGTTCTAATAGAAACCGGTAATTGTCATGATCATATTGCAACATACACACCTGAACATATGCAAAAGCTACTGCATTTTTCTATAAAGCATTGGTTAGCTTTAGAAAAGAGCAACGAATTTACTTCTGTTATTTTATATAAAAATCACGGTCCATTTTCAGGCGGAAGTTTGCATCATGCACATATGCAAATTATTGGAATGAAATATGTAGACTACCGAGAAAATGTAACACCTGAACACTTTCAAGGCGTAATCGTACAAAAAGATGAGCAAATTGAACTTAATATTTCTACACGTCCAATTATCGGTTTTACTGAATTTAATATTGTCATTGAGGATATAAAATCCATTGATATAATGGCACATTATATTCAACAAACTGTGCGTTACATACTAACGGGCTTTCATAAAGGTTGTAGCAGCTATAATTTATTCTTCTATCACCTTAATGAAAAAATTATTTGTAAAGTTGTTCCTCGTTTTGTTGTTTCACCATTATATGTCGGGTATAAAATCCCTCAAGTTTCTACAAAGTTGGAAGATGTAAAACAGCAGCTGGCAAATTATTTTACAGTTTCATTATGAGAGATGAAACCAAATGAATTATATTGTTAGAAAAGAAGCTTACATTTTAAATATGTATACACTCCCAGAATACCGTGGAAATGGTTTAGCAAAAAAACTACTCGAACACTGCATAGAGGAATGTGAAGAAAACAGCGTAAAACGAATATGGCTTCATTCTTCCAAAGATGGTGAGTTGCTATATAAAAAGATGGGATTTACTTATAAAGAAAATGAAATGGAACTTTTTTTATAAAAAAATAGAGTAGGTGCTTAGCATCTACTCTTTCATTGTTCCTTTATTTCGATAGTACACGTTCTCTAGCCCAACGTTATACTTCATATTTTGATCCGTCCACTCAGGCCCTAAATTACCTGGCCAACCAGATGTATTTGCTATATATTTTAGTAACGCTAAATCTGTTAAACCTTTTTGCACACCTCTTTTATACCCTTTCATTAAATGAGGCATCGCAATCTGGGCATTTGTCCGCGGGTCCTTCAATTGCTCGTCCGTTAAGTGATCAGGAGCAAGTCCCCCACCTCGGTGTAACTGAAACAATCCAAAAGAAGTGCCATTGTCTCCAACACTTCGTGGGTTCAAACGACTTTCATGCTCGGCAATTGTAAGAGGTATCCATTCTGGAAGATTTACTTTCTTTGCTTCTTCAGTAATAATTTGTTTCATCTGTTTTGCTTCCTCTGAGTCAACATAACTTGTTTGATTCGTCAATCTTTCCATTCCTTCAGACTCTCCTTGGAAATACAAATACATTCCAAGAACAACTAAAAATCCTACAAAGAATTTTTTCACTACCTCTACCTCTTTCTCCGCTGAAATTTGTCCCCTTTCAGCCCTTCCTTACAATTACCTGCAATCTATCACCCTGTTACTCTTAAATGATATCAAACGAAGCTCTATCTTAACATCGTGCTTTAGACTGATTTTCTGAAAATCAATAGTAAAATATTATAAAAAATGTAACATCCCTATCCCACTTCTTATGTGTGTAATTTTTACCAATATCCATTTTAAATAGTTTCTACCTTTTTTGTATATAATTGTAAATTGAATTCTACACAAAGAATAGGAGACTACCTACATGAAAAGTCAAAAACTAAAGACATTTCCCCCCATAAAACCGAAACGTATTTTGATATATTTGCTCTGCAACCTTCTCTATAGAAATATTTTTTATCAAGCTAATTTCTTTTAACACACCCTCAATCATACCCGGATGCGTCATAATATTTTCTTGAAATTTCCATGGTCCATCTGTTTCCACCATCATATATTCTAGCGGATAAAACGAAACGATTTTTCTAATTTTCTCCTTCTTCATAACATCTGGCGTAATTGAAATAAAGTAGCCATTTTGAATCATCCGCTCCATCGTTTCTTTACTCCCCTTAAACCAATGAAAATGCGCACGTGATATCTCATACTGTTCCAGTAAATCACATACAATATCAGCGTCTTCATAAACTGCATGTAAAACAATCGGTAAATTGAACCTTTTTGCAAGTATTATAAATCTCTCTAATACTTTTATATAAGGGTCTAATACGATATCTTTCTTTTCTTGCCTTAAATAATAGGGCAGACCGATCTCACCTATGGCAACAAGCCGTCCTACATTTGCCTCAATTAACTTATAAATTTGTTCACATTCTTTTTGGTTAATCGGCTGTTCTGGATGAAAACCAAGTGCCGGATGTACAAATGGATGTTGTCTTGCTAAAGATAATGTTTGTTGACAAGAATGATAGTTCATTGATACCGCAATCAGTCCATCAATCTCAGTACTTCTTTTTACATCATCAATTAGTTTCATTTGCTCTTTATTCTTATATTGGTCCAAATGTATATGACTATCAATCCACTTCATCCTATCACCTCTTACATCTATTTTAATACGCCGCTTCAGATTAAGGGCAATAAAAAACAAGAAGGAATCTTCTTCTTGTTTTTTCATCTATATTATTTAACAATTAAATTTGTAATTATGTCAAAAAGTCCAACACATACGACAGCAACAGTAAAGTAGCTACAGAAATCTTTTATCGGAAACTTAACTACTTCTTTTTTTTGCATCTCATTCTTCTCCCTTCTGATTACCTTCCCTAATTTTTTATCTTTTTTTATTATGCAGAAAATATGACAAATACGCTATCGAATTAACTTACGAAAACCTTACAATATTGTAAGGTTTAAAAAAATAGCCTCATCTCATAAAGAGATAATGGCTATGCAATAGTTGGTTTTAAAACATTCATCACTATTTCAGACAGAAAGTTGTATGTTCAAACTTCCTACTTGTATTGTAATAGAATTCACAAATGGCAACTATCGAATTAACTTACATGTACCTTACAATGTTGTCATAAACAATATTACTTTTAACAATTTAGATGCAATCGGACTTGCTAGCAGTGTGGCTCTTCTTACGGATTTCATTTCTGCTGCTACAGTTATCCTAGTATAAACTTATGTCCGCTTTCTTGTTATACAGTTAAAATCCCCTAAATTCCATACTCTCTGTCTTGTTAAAACCTATTTTATATAGTAAACGTATATTTAAATACTAACACCGAAAAATTTCTTCTTTAAATGATTTATATGTAATAAAAAACACTGTAACATACTCAGTATGTTACAGTGTTTTATCTTGTCGCCAATAGCTTACTTCTCGCCTGCACAGGAATATTTTGGACCTCAATCTCTACCAACGATTCACCGTAACGTCCTTTTGCGGTAATTTTCAATGACTCACTTCGTTTTAACATGTGCTTCACTGTTTTCTTTATCGTCTGTGCCCTACCTTTTTCATCATATGCAGCAAACTCATATTCATACCATTCATCACCAATATGTTGACCGACATCATTCACAATCGTGTAATATTCTTTTGTTTTACAAAATGGATTATATTTATCAATTACTGGTCCCAGTTTTGTTGGTAGTAGTAAGATAATAACAGCTGCCAGCGCAATTCCAGTAATAATTACTCGCTTTTTCACTCTTCCCCACTCCAAGGTAAATTCCTCCTCCACACAATATGTGTAGTTTTCTATAAACTTATTTTAAAGAGAAGGACTTAATCCCGCCATTGAATCCCATTACATTTCCCTTACATTTTTGTAAGAATTCGAATGAAATTTTATATGATTTTTAACAATTTGTGAATCCTCCAAAACTGTGATAAACATCACACCCTCTACTTTCCAAAGATTCTATAATACGAGTATACAAGTTTGTTAAACATTTCACATTTAAGAGGGGAAATGAATATGAAAAAGCGTTTAGTTATGATCGGGAATGGTATGGCTGGTATACGCTGCATTGAAGAAATTTTAAAACTAGATTCAGGACTTTATGATATTACTATTTTTGGTGATGAACCTCATCCAAACTATAACCGCATTATGCTATCTCACGTCTTACAAGGAAAAACAAATATCCAAGATATT
The DNA here is from genome assembly GCF_000161455.1 of Bacillus pseudomycoides DSM 12442. Classification (GTDB taxonomy): domain Bacteria; phylum Bacillota; class Bacilli; order Bacillales; family Bacillaceae_G; genus Bacillus_A; species Bacillus_A pseudomycoides. The sequence goes on along the minus strand of NZ_CM000745.1, from coordinate 142,795 downwards.
ATTATGAACGAATACAGTTGGTACGAGGAAAATGATATTACGCTGTATACAAATGAAAAGGTAATAAATATTGATCGGGAAGAACAAGTCATCATTACAGAAAAGAACCGTATTGTCATATATGACAAGCTCATTATCGCAACAGGGTCCAGCGCTTTCATCTTACCTGTTGAAGGCTCACAACTTCCAGGTGTAACAGGCTTTCGTACAATTGAAGATACACAATTTATGCTGGATGCTGCTAAGCGATATAAAAAGGCTGTCGTCATTGGCGGGGGATTACTCGGTTTAGAAGCCGCACGAGGGCTTATTGACTTAGGAATGGATGTTCACGTTGTTCATTTAATGCCTTACTTAATGGAGCAACAACTCGATGCCAAAGCCGCCTCATTACTGCGTGAAGACTTAGAATCACAAGGTATGAAGTTTCTTATGGAAAAGAAAACAGTGAAAATTCTTGGTACTGACCGTGTTGAAGGTATCCAATTTGAAGATGGGGATGTTGTAACATGCGATTTAATTGTAATGGCTGTTGGGATACGTCCAAATACACATTTAGCAAAAGATGCTGGTTTAATTGTAAATCGTGGCATAGTTACAAATGACTATATGCAAACAGATGATGAATCAGTCTATGCAGTTGGTGAATGTGCAGAACATGACGGTATTGCCTATGGTCTTGTTGCCCCATTATATGAACAAGGGACCGCACTGGCAAAGCATATAACGAATTCACAAACAGATGGATATGCAGGTAGCATCGTCGGTACACAACTTAAAGTTGCAGGATGCGATTTATTCTCTGCTGGACAAATTTATGAAGATGACGTAACAAAAGCAATCTCAATCTTTAATGAGTGTACGCGTTCCTATAAAAAAGTATTAATCCGTGACAATAAAGTCGTTGGTGTTGTTTTATATGGAGACACTGCTGAAGGTACACGCCTCTTTAGCATGTTAAAAAAGGAAGAAGATATACAAGAATACACACCCGTCTCCCTTCTTCACAAAGCTGGTGAAGAAAGTGGACTTGACGTTGCCAGTATGAGTGCTAATGACACCGTTTGTGGATGTAACGGCGTGACAAAGGGAACAATCGTTCATGCTATTTTAGAACAAGATTTAACAACTTTTGAAGAAGTAAAAGGATGTACAAAAGCTGCCGGTTCATGTGGTAAATGTCGTCCAGTTGTTGAACAAATTTTATCTCATACTCTCGGGGATAGCTTCGATGCATCTGCACAATCCGTTGGTATATGTGGATGTACAACTTTATCACGTGATGAAGTTGTCACAGCGATTCATGAGAAAGGTTTAAAATCGCCAAAAGAAGTACGAAACGTCCTTGGCTTCGCACATGAAGACGGCTGTTCAAAATGCCGCCCTGCATTAAATTACTATTTACGTATGACACGCCCAGAAGAATATGCAGATGATAAATCATCCCGCTTCGTTAATGAAAGAATGAATGGCAATATTCAGCATGATGGTACATTTTCTGTTATTCCTCGTATGTACGGCGGTGTTACTACGGCAGATGATTTAATGAAAATTGCTGAAGTTGCTAAAAGATATGATGTGCCGCTTGTAAAAATAACAGGTGCAAGTCGAATCGGCTTATATGGTGTTAAGAAAGAAGATTTACCAAAAGTTTGGGCTGACCTCGATATGACTTCTGGTTATGCCTATTCGAAATCCCTTCGCAATGTAAAATCATGCGTCGGCTCTCGCTTCTGCCGCTTTGGTACAAAAGATTCATTAGGGCTTGGTATGTTACTTGAACAATCGTTAGAAATGGTAGATACACCTCACAAAATGAAAATGGGTGTAACTGGTTGTCCACGTAACTGTGCAGAAGCATTAACAAAAGACTTTGGTGTCGTTTGTGTTGAAAATGGCTTCCAACTTTATATTGGTGGCAACGGTGGTACAGAAGTGCGTGAAGCTGATTTTGTAATGATTGTCCCTACAGAAGAAGATGTACTTCGCATTGCCACAGCTTATGTACAACATTACCGTGAAACTGGTATTTACGGCGAACGAACAGCCCCTTGGGTAGAACGAATGGGATTAGCTCATATAAAAGAAGTGCTGCAAGATGAAAGCATGGTTACTATGCTAAATGAACGTTTCCAAAAAGCGCGTAACACATATGAAGAAGCTTGGGGACAAGCACTGGAAACTAGGTCATTAAAAGCCATGTATGAAGTAGAAACTGTAAAGTAAGGAGCGATCTACATGTTGCAAACTAAAGAAAAAATAAAAATAATGCATGCAGAAGACCTTCCTGTGCAAATCGGTAAGGAAGTGCGCATTAAGGATATATCCATCGCCTTATTTCGCCTTTCAAATGGTGATATTCGCGCTGTAGAAAATCGATGCTCTCATAAAAACGGACCTTTAGCCGAAGGAATTGTTTCTGGAGAATTCGTCTTCTGTCCATTGCATGACTGGAAAATTTCATTAATAACAGGTGAAGTTCAAAAGCCTGATGATGGTTGTATCCAAACATATGAAGTAGAAGTTATTGATGGTGATATTTATATATATATGTAACTTGTACAGGGAAGCCCTTTTTGGCTTCCTTTCAAGTGAAAATAGATGAGGTGTAGAGATGAACGGATACGTATATTTAGTTGGTGCAGGACCTGGTGATGAAGGACTTATTACTAAAAAAGCAATAGATTGCCTAAAACAAGCAGATGTTGTTTTATATGACCGCTTATTAAATCAAACTTTACTTCGCTATACAAAGCCAACATGCGAACTCGTCTATTGCGGAAAAATGCCAACAAATCATATTATGCGACAAGAAATGATTAACGCTCATTTAATTCAGTCTGCAAAAGAAGGTAAAACGGTCGTCCGCTTAAAAGGCGGAGATCCATCTATTTTTGGTCGCGTTGGTGAAGAAGCAGCCGCTTTAGCAGCAGAAAACATTTTATACGAGATTGTTCCAGGGATTACATCTAGTATTGCCGCTAGTGCATATGCCGGCATCCCTCTTACCCATCGTAATTACAGTAATAGTGTAACTTTGTTAACCGGTCATACAAAAGGCGCAATTAGCGACCAAGTAAATTACAGCTCCCTCTTAAACAGCGATACAATTGCTTTTTACATGGGCGTTAAAAACTTGCCGGTAATTTGCGAGAATTTATTACAAACAGGAAGAAAAAAAGATACACCAGTAGCAGTTATTGAATGGGGTACAACTGGAAAACAACGAGTTGTTACAGGTACACTCTCCACAATCGTGGATGATGTGAAAAAAGAACAGATTTCAAATCCATCGATGACAATTGTTGGTGAAGTGGTGTCCTTACGAAAACAAATTGCCTGGAAAGAACACAAGCCACTACATGGAAAAAAAGTTTTATTTGCCTCTGCAACAAACAAAACAAGTATACTAGCGCAAAAGTTACAAGCAGCGGGCGCAGAAATATATCAAATACCAACTTTCAAAAAACAAAAATATGTATTAACACCTGAGCAGATTAGTGAAATTTTTAATGCTGAACGCCTTGTTTTCTGCTCAGCTGAAAGTGTAGCAATCTTATTCCAATCATGTGCGCAGCATCAAAAAGATATTCGCTCCTTAAAAGCAACATTGCAGTATATGAATGCCACTACACAGAAGGCACTTATGCAGTATGGGCTTTTAAGCTTACCTGCAACACTTTCCAACGAAACAACTGTTTATTTAGGTCGAAACATTAATCGAATTGCCGCCATTCAGGAAAAAATAGGTGCTGGCTCTTATATCATGACACACGAATATACAATTGATCATCGTTTTGATGAAGTTCATTCACGCACACTGACTGAATTCACATGGGATAGCATTGTATTTGAAGGACGTGCTGCAATCGATACGTTTATCACAGAAGTAAACCGCCTTGGCTTCACAGATATTCTGAATTTACCATTCTCCTATATCGATGAACCAACTTTACAATATGCCAATAAAGCTGGACTTCATCACATTGATTATCAATTACAAGCTATCATCAATGAGAAAGAGGTGCTTACACAATGAAAGGCATCGTTTATATTGGACACGGTAGCAGATTACAAGAAGGCAATAAACAGTTCATTCACTTTGTTCAGTCTGTTATAAACGAGCGAAGTGAAAATATCCAAAAAATTGGATTTCTCGAACTAACAACACCGACTGTTCAAGATGCGATTGTAGAAGCAATCACTGAAGGTGCAACTGAGATTTTAATTGTCCCTGTTTTATTATTTGCAGCGGCCCATTATAAACGTGATGTTCCTTTTGAAATTGAGAAAATAAAAAAGCACTATCCACACATTACATTTTCAGTTATACCACCTTTTAGTACACATCCGCTTATGATCGAACTTGTCATAAAACGAATACGTGAAGCTATGCCAATGCCAAATAGTGAAATCTTACTTGTTGGCCGTGGTAGCAGTGATTCTCAGCCTATACATGAATTAAGACAAATTGGTGCAGCTGCCCAGCAAAGACTCTGCTTGCCGGTTTCCTGCTCCTTTTTAACAAAAGGAACACCTTCTTTTACTGATGAACTCAATGAAAAGTCATCGCACGCAAGGCATGTATATGTCATGCCTTATCTTCTCTTCACTGGGTTATTACTTCAGAAAATAAATCGGCATGCAAAAAAATATGCTAACGTTACAACTTGTAATTGTCTTCAATTTGATTCCTACATGAAATCTGCTTTATTAGAGCGAATGGAGGAATATGTACATGTATAACATTTATCCAATTATGTGTAATCTCCAAGGCAAAACGGTTGTGATCATCGGTGGTGGAAAAATTGCATATCGAAAGGCAGCTGGTTTAAAGAATACAGGAGCTCGTGTCACGATTGTGAGCCCGTATATTTGTGAAGAAATGGAGAATCTCACCTATATTACATGGAAGGAAAAAATGTTTACAGAAGAAGATATTAAAGATGCTCATCTCATCTATGCTGCAACAAATCATCATGATGTAAATATGATGGTCAAACAAGCTGCACATGATTTTCAATGGGTTAATATCGTAAGTGATGGCACAGAGTCATCCTTTCATACACCTGCAATCATTCGAAATGACGAATATGTTATAAGCATATCAACTTCTGGTAAAAATCCATCCTTTGCAAAACGAATAAAAGAAAAACTAATGAAGATCCTTCCCCAAATTATAAAATAAAAAAAGATGAACGAATCCCCTCGTTCATCTTTTTAGCTTGCTTTAAAACCACCGCCAAGTACATCTCGTACATCGTGAATAACAACAAATGCATCTTCATCTACATTACTGATTACTTGTTTTAATTTTACAAGCTCTTGCTTATTAATTACGACATATAGTACTTCTTTATTTTTTCCAGTATAACCACCGCGACCTTCTAAAACAGTAACACCCCGTGTCATATGTTTCGTAATCGTTTCACGAATTAAATCTGGTTGACTAGATATAATCGTAACTGCTGTTTTCGTATTAATTCCTTCTACAATAAAGTCGATTACTTTTGCTCCGATAAATACTGCAACGAGCGTATACATTGCTTTTTCTTGCCCAATAATGAATACCGATCCTACAATTACAACAATATCAATAAAAGACAAGATTTGTTCATCAGGCTCTACATACTTTCTCACATTCAATAATAGTTCATCCATCAATACTCCTCCAAATTCTATTCACTGTCGTAACACTTGAAAAGAATCCCTGGATTACTACATAACCGGTATAATTCAGTTATAAAGTATGAAACGCGTTTCCAGTCAAAAAAAATTCTCAAAAAAATCCGCTATGTAATGGCACATAACGGACACACCTGCTAGCTTTGCGATATCTCTAATATTTGTCATGTGCTCACCTCTTTCTTTAACGTACGAATTTCATAATCCCTTGTCAAATATTTATATCCTTACATAGATGTTCAGTTTCCTTACAAAAGTGTAATCCTCCTGTAAGCTAATTCGATAGTGACTTCCCTCTATATTTCGTACAATTAGGTCAGAAAGTAACAACAACCATTCGAAAAGGAGCGAATACGCATGATGAACAAAATAAAAATAAATAAACTCGTAAATACAATGAGTATGGTGTTATCCGCTCTTGTCGATGCAAAATCAGTTGCTCATTCATTAAATAAGTAAGGAGAGAGTATGATGAACAATATTACTTTTAACAAATTAGATTTTATCGGATTAGCTAGCGGCTCAGCTCTTCTTACAGCTTTCATTTATGCTGCTACGCTTCTATAATTTTTTGTCCCCTTTCCCCTTTATATAGATAGTAATAGAAAAGACGACCGTCTATGCCCGGTCGTCTTTTCCTATTTTTTATTTTGTTGTAATGTCTCTGTTAATTCTTCAAACATTGTATTTAATTGATCCGTCATCATTTTCATAGCCGTTTTTCGATCCACTGTCTCTCCCGCTTCAACTTGAATCGGATTACCAAAAATTAATTGTGCTCTTTTCCCCTTAATTAATTCTTTTACACTTGATGGCCCAACATAAGCTGCTGGTACTAAAGGAACATTAGAACGCATTGCAATCGTAACAGCTCCTGCTTTTAAAGAAACATCCTCTGTCGATCTCGTTCCACTTGGAAAAATCCCTACTACTTTCCCATCTTTTAATAAACGGGATGGAATTTTCAATGTACTTGGCCCTGGATTTGCGCGATCTACCGGAAAAGCATTTACATTCTTAAAGAACCAATTTGTAAATTTACTTTCAAACAGTTCCTTTTTGGCCATATAATGAATTTCCGTTGGGTACATCCCAGCTGCCAGCATTAAAACATCCATAAAACTCGTATGCGTACAAGCAATAACATACGGCCCACCTTCAGGTAATTTTTCTTTTCCTTGAACCTCCACTTTTCCAAGCGTTTTAAATATATATTTCAACAAAAATGTAATTAGCTTATACATTCGTTTCGTTCCTTTCTCAATATCCAAAGTTTAATTATATCCTTACAACAATTATAACACTAAGTTTTAGTAGTTGGTAATAAAATTAAGTGACAATTTTCAAAAATTAATTCTTACAAAGGTGTAATCTTGCTGTAAGCTAATTCGATAGTTACTCCTGGTCGTATTTCATATAATTAAGACAGAAACAAGGGCAACAACAATTCGGAAAGGAGCGGATACGCATGATGAACAAAATGAAAACAAATAGATTTGTAAATACAATGAGTATGGTGTTATCCGCTCTTGTCGATGCAAAAGCGGTTGCTACTACATTAAACAAATAAGGAGAGATAACTATGAACAACATTACTTTTAACAAATTAGACTTTATCGGACTTGCAAGCGGCGCAGCTCTTCTTACAGCATTTATTTACGCACTTGCTCAAGGTCTTGTCCTATAAACTTGTTTCCCCTAACCCCTTTATATAGAGAAAAAGCTCCTCGTCCATAGACAAGCAGCTTTTTCAATTTGTTTCATATATAATTTGACCTGTTTTACTTATATCGTACCCACCAATTGCTCGTAGTTCATTTTGAAATTCTGTCGATTGCAGTATTTCTTTTACTGCTTCAATAAGTTGTTCATTTTCTTTATTTTTTAAGATTACTAAGTCATATTGTTCTTCCATAAGTGGAATAAAATCTACATTCACAATTTGTGCTACCTTTTCTGTTCCTATGCCGACATCAGCTTTCCTATTAGCAATTTGAGAGGCAACACCAAGATGATTAGACTCTTCCCAATTATATCCTCGAATATTTGCTTTATCTACATTTTGAATTCTCACCTGTTCATCTACTAGTACACGAATTCCCGATCCTTTTTCACGATTCACAAATTGAATCGATGAACGACTCAAGTCAGCCCACTTTTGTATTCCTTTTGGATTTCCTTCTTGGACATAAAACCCAACATTTCTCGCTAATAAGTTCATCACAATACATGGCTGTCCAACTAAAATTCGTTTTACATATGGGATGTTATATTCTCCTGTATCTCCATCGAACAAATGTAAACTAACGATACTTCCTTCTCCTTGAGACATTTTAATTAAACTCATTAAACTCCCCTGATAAGCCCGGAGCATACTAGAGCCTGTTAAAAATCTTTCAAGATGTTTCGCTAGCATATCTAATGTTAACTCTTGTCCACTAATTACACAGGAAGATTCTCTATTCTTCTCCTTTAGTTTCATAGAAGCAGTTTGTACTTTCCCTGTTTTCATTTGCTTAATATATTGTTCTAAGTCCACTGCATCGATGCGCATTTGTCTACCAACTCTGTAGGAAGGTAGTTCACCCTTTTTAATTAAATCATACACTGTTAACTTTGAGACTTTTAATCGATTTGCTACTTCTTCCGTTGTGTAGGAATGATGATCCATAGACGATTCCTCACTTTCTCTTTTCATTGTAACAAAGAAAGAAAATTTCTCCTATTTTTTCAAAAAGTGATTTATTTCACATTATATTTAATTATATCTATTTATAATTAAATATAATTAGTTATAATTAATATGGTGAAAAGAAAGGGGATTATATTTATGAACAGATTTACATTACGGTACATTGGGGTATTCATGCTTTCTTTCCTTCTTATATTTAGCTCGGCTTGCACAAGTGGAGAAAAAAAAGAAAAAACGACTGCTAAAGAAGAAAAGACAGTTGAACTTACGATATCTGCAGCTGCAAGTTTACAGGATGCTTTCAAAGAAATTGAAAAACAATATAAACAGAAAGAACCAAACATAAAGCTTTCCTTTAACTTTGGTGGTTCTGGTGCACTTCAGCAGCAAATTGAACAAGGGGCTCCTGCTGATATCTTCTTCTCTGCAGCAGAAGATAAATTTCAAACGCTTGTAAAAAAAGGATTTATTAATGAAAAAGAGGGGAAAAATCTTCTTGGAAATGAACTTGTTTTAGTCGTTCCAAAGGAAAGTTCCATTAAAACATTTCAAGAGTTAAAAGAAGAAAAAGTGAAGAAACTAGCAATTGGTACACCTGAATCTGTACCAGCCGGAAAATATGCAAAAGCTTCACTTACGCATGAAAATCTATGGAATGACCTCCAAAACAAAATTGTATTTACAAAAGACGTCCGCCAAGTGTTAACATATGTAGAAACAGGAAATGTAGATGCTGGAATTGTATACAAAACAGATGCTCTCATTTCAGACAAAGTAAAAATTGCAAATGCAGCACCAACTAATTCTCATGAACCGATCCACTATCCAGCAGGGGTTATAAAAGAATCCAAGCATAAGAAAGAGGCGACTTCATTCTATGAATATTTACAGTCAAAAGAGGCACAATCTATCTTTAAAAAATATGGATTTACAATTCTATCTTAACTACCATGGCATTTGATGCACTTTGGCCGCCTATTTTTCTTTCCTTACGAGTAGCTGCACTCGCCACCATTATTGTTATGATTTTCGGCACAATTATTGGACGAGTATTAGCTCGCTCCTTGTGGCGCTATAAAGTGTTATTAGAAACCATTTTTCTATTACCGATGGTGCTCCCGCCAACTGTTATTGGGTTCTTTCTCATTATTATTTTTGGGAATAACAGCCCAGTTGGTAAGTGGATTGAATCATTATTTCAACACTCTATTATGTTTACATCATGGGCTGCTGTCATCGCTTCAACAGTCGTTTCATTCCCACTTATGTATCAATCGGCCAAGACAGGTTTTTCTATTGCAAACGAGCAAATTGAAGACGGTGCCCGTGATCTTGGGGCCAGTGAACACCAAGTCTTCTTACATGTCACATTGCCGCTTGCATTCCCCGCACTACTTAGTGGAATGATATTAAGCTTTGTACGTGCACTTGGTGAATTTGGAGCAACACTTATGTTTGCTGGTAACATTCCAGGAAAAACACAAACAATTCCTACAGCCATTTATATGGCGATTGACGCAAGTAACATGCAGCTCGCCTGGACGCTTGTTATCATAACAGTCGGTATGTCACTCCTATTCTTATTGTGCATCCAGCTAATTAATAAAAGAATTACTACTTCTTAAAGCGGCTTTCGACAAAAGCTGCTTTTTTATTTCCCGAAAAATAAATTGTTTTGTAGAATGAAACAATTTATCCTGCTGTTCGAGTGCTGTAAAACCCCATTGATTAAAGTTTCACTTTATCCCAACCTTACAAAATTGTAATCCTATTGTAAGCTAATTCGATAGTTACTATTTCCCACATTCCATATAATTAAGTTATAAAGTAAAGCCAATGGGAAGTAGATTGTCCCCCTCTCCCCATTTCTTAAAAAGAGCTAAGTAACTTTATTCCCCCCATCCCCATTTAAAAAAGACCTCAATTTGAGGTCTTTTTTTATTTTGATAAAATAAAACTTTGATTAGCTTTTGCTGACTTTTGAGATAAGGTCTTACTAAGCTTAAAAAATGAGATTAAATAACAGAATTTTATTTTTTGTAGAAATATACATTCTATTTGAATTTACTTTCTAAAATAGGTACTTTCCTGTTATTATATTTAGGTATTTGAAAAAATGAAGAAATGAAACCGCATTTATATCGTAAATTCTTCATCCTGTTTTAACAATCGGTAATCTTCCACTTTCTAAGTGGGAAATTACCAATCGTTAAAACGAAATTAAATTAAATTATATTATATTGATATAGAAAAGTGAAGGGAGTCTTGTAATGGACATTTTATTAGCGCTTCTTCCTGCAATTGCATGGGGAAACGTCTTATTAGTAAGCGTAAAAATGGGCGGCGGTGCATATAGCCAAACATTAGGTATGACAATTGGTGCCTTATTCTTTGCAACAATTATGTATATATTTACTCAACCGGCTTTAACTATGACAATCTTAATCGTCGGTTTTATTTCAGGTCTATTCTGGGCTTTAGGACAAGCAAACCAATTAAAAACTGTTGAAAAGCTAGGTGTTTCAACAACTGTAACCATTTCAACTGGGATGCAACTTGTTGCGACTTCTATCTTTGGCGTTATCGCTTTCCATGAGTGGACTACTACTACTACGATTATTATGGGAACGATTGCAATCCTTTTAATTGTAATTGGTGTTGTCTTTACTTCACTAGATGATAAAGAAAATGCACAGCCACCGGGACAACTGAAAAAAGGGCTTTTAACTTTAATTGTTTCTACTTTTGGTTACCTTGTATATGTAATTATCATTCGTTGGTACAATATCGATGGTTGGTCTGCTATTTTACCGCAAGCAGTCGGTATGTTTGTTGGTGCAGTGGTACTGACATCTAAATATAAACCGTTTAACAAATATGCAGTTCGTAACATATTATCTGGTTTACTATGGGGAACAGGAAACTTATTCTTACTTCTTTCCTTACCACGAGTTGGAGTAGCAACAAGCTTCCCATTATCTCAAACTGGCATCGTTATCTCTACATTCGGTGCGATTGTCTTCTTAGGAGAAAAGAAAACGAAACGCCAAATGGGATTTATTGCACTAGGTAGTGTCCTAATTATCGGCGGTGCTGTTTTACTTGGTATGACAAAAGCATAATTACACAATCTATTACTAAACCCTCTGAAGCATACATGCTTCAGAGGGTTTTCTATTCCTTAATCACTTTTCTTTCCAATCTATCTGTGTAATTTGATCTTTAGACATTTAAATTACCGCTATGACAAACAAAAGGGGACTTTCACTCGTTTTCTCTCTGCTTTAGCTTGGCAATCTATCCGCTTTTAAACATGACCAGATGCTCTCTTACCAACCTATCAATAGCTAAATTACTATAAAAGTTAATATGGCATATACTAATCCTTATAGCAAATTCATATAAGTCTTTTCTTTTTACAAAGATCTCTCAAAGATGTTATCGTTTTTTATACCCTATTCTAATCAGGAAGGAATAAAAGATATGCTAAAGAAACATAGAATTTTATTTATTGGTGCTGGCCGTATGGCAGAAGCAATCTTTGCTGGACTTCTCAAAACAAGTAACGAACACATTGAAAAAATTATCGTATCCAATCGGAGTAACATAGAAAAGCTTAAACAATTAGAGAAAAAATATAATACCTCCATTACGAGTGATTGGACTCAACATATCAAAACTGTTGATACCATTGTTTTGGCGATGCCACCAGCTGCACATGAACAATTATTAGCAGCGTTATCTCCTCTTCTAACCAATCAATTTGTTGTAACGGTTGCTGCCGGGATTGGTCCATCTTACTTAGAAGAAAAACTTCCTCAAGGTACACCTGTTGCCTGGATTATGCCAAATACAGCTGCGACAATTGGAAAGTCTATTTCTCTATATACAATGGGACAGTTCGTAAATGCTGAACATCAAGAAACTTTACAACTACTCTTAAAGGGGATTGGTACAGCACAGCTATGCACGGAAGAAGAAGTTCATCAGCTGACCGCTGTTACTGGAAGTGCACCTGCCTTCCTTTACCATTTTGCTGAAGGTTTAATTGAAACAACAAAAAGCTATGGAATCGATGAAGCAACAGCAAAACATCTTGTTATCCAAATGATTGCTGGTTCTGCTGCTATGCTTGAGCAAGAACAAGATCCAGCTATGCTTCGTGAACAAGTGACAACACCAGGTGGTTCAACTGCAGAAGGTTTAAAAGTTCTATATGAAAATAATTTTTCGAAGATTATTTATCAAGCAATTGAAGCAACCAATAAAAAAGCTAGAGGGAATTAATATGAAATTCACAAGCTTACACAACATTACATAACGGTGTAAACGCCTTGGTTTGGCTTAGGTGTTTTTTAAAGTTGAAGATGGCACAGAAGTAATTGATTCTGTAAAAGCAGCTATTAAAAATGGATACCGCAGCATCGATACAGCGGCAATATACAAAAATGAAGATGGCGTTGGTCCAGACCCTGATAATTTTGATTTTTAAAAACGAGAGTCACTGTGCAATTGCACAGTGCTCTTTCTTTTTATATCCCTATTTAATAGACTGAAAATTTAAACCATATTCCATTTCATTGACAGTTCATTTATCCGGGTGTAAGATTTTGAATAATCAAAGAAACAAAAAAATTAATACAAATTACTATGTTTACTCATTGTATCAAGAGAGGTGGAGGGACTGGCCCTTTGAAACCTCGGCAACAGGTTCACTTTGAATACTGTGCCACTTCCTGCAAGCATTATGCTTGAAAGATAGAATGAGGGACTTCGTTTATATACAGGCACATGCCTTGTAAACAAAAATCCCTCTTTCTCGATAAGAAAAGAGGGATTTTTTCTTTCCCTCAAAGTTGTTCATTAACTATTTTTTTAATACCCAAACAATTTAGGGAGGAATTTTACATGAAAAAGAAATTTGTACCTGCTGTCGCATCTGTTTTAGGAGCAAGTATTTTATTAACAGGATGCGGTAACTATAAAGACGATGCAAGCGGAGCAAAAGCAAAAGATAAAGCACCTGATAAACAAGTATTGAACTTAGCTGCTGGTACAGAAATCCGCACAATGGATACTGCACGCGCTACAGATACTGACTCTGGTCAAGTAATGAGAAACGTATTTGAAGGTCTATATAACCTTGGTGAAGGAAACAAACCTGTGCCTGGTGTTGCAAAGTCTCATGAAGTGAGTCCGGATAAAACAAAATATACATTCCATTTACGAGATTCCAAATGGTCAAATGGTACACCCGTAACAGCGAAGGACTTCGTCTTTGCTTGGCAACGTGCAGTTGATTCAGCAACAGCTTCTGAATATGCCTTTTTATTCTTTGATATAAAAAATGCAAAAAAGATTAATAGTAAAGAGCTTTCGGCTGATCAACTTGGTGTAAAAGCAATCGACGACCACACTTTTGAAGTTGAATTAGAGCGTCCAGTTCCATACTTCATTAGCTTAACGGCATTCCCAACATTTTTACCGATTAATGAAGAATTCTTTAAATCACAAGGTGATAAATATGCATTAGAAGATAATAAGCTTATCTATAATGGAGCCTTTACATTAAGTGATTGGAAACATGAACAAAGCTTTAAGTTTAAGAAAAATACCAACTATTGGGATAAGGATAATGTGAAACTTGAAGAAATTAATTTTAATATCGTCAAAGATCATTCAACAGCCGTTAATTTATATGAATCAAAACAAATCGATCGACTTACTTTAACATCTGATCTTGTTGATAAATATCGCAAAGATAGTAACTTTAAAGAACGACCAGATGTTGGTGTACAATTCGTACGAATGAATCAAAAAAATAAAACGTTACAAAATGTAAATATCCGCCAAGCTATCGATAAATCGATAGATAAAAAGGCATTTGTAAATGTTCTCTTAAATGATGGCTCTCTTCCTTCTTATTCTCTAGTTCCAAAAAACTTTGCAAAGGGACCAACTGGAAAAGATTTCCGTGAGGAGAATGGCAATTTAACGAAAGAAAATACAAAAGATGCTCAAAAATTCTGGAAGCAAGCAAAACAAGAATTAGGTTCTGATAAAATTTCAATTGAATTATTAACAAGCGATAATGACCTTTCGAAAAAAACTGGTGAATATTTAAAAGAACAACTAGAGAAAAATCTAGAAGGCTTAACAATTAACTTGAAGCCTCAACCACGTAAACAACAAGTCACATTATTGCTACAAGGAAATTATGATATTGCTGTTGATGGCTGGAGCCCTGATTTTGCTGACCCGATTACATTCTTAGAATTATTTACAACTGATAACTCATACAACTTAGATCACTATTCTAATAAAGAATTTGATGATTTAATCCAAAAAGCAAAAACTGATTTTGCTGGTGATGAAAAAGCACGTTGGGAAGCTTTAAAACAGGCAGAAAAAATCTTATTTAAAGATGCTGTTATCTCTCCTCTCTATCAAAATGGAACAACATACTTAGAACGTTCTTATGTAAAAGGAATAGTTGAAGTTGATTTTGCAGGACCACTTAACTTCAAATGGGCAAAGGTTGAGAATTAATCTCGCCTTATAGAAGTTAATTTTAACGAAAGCTTCGATTACAAGAGAAAAAGGGTATCCTCCAAAAGGATGCCCTTTTTCTTTATGCTTCTTTTACTAAATGCCTCTTTCCCTTTAATACAGATAATAGTCCTACAGCGATGAAAGCTAAAATTTGTGTAATAACAATTATAAATAATAGAGAGATAATATTTTCCTTTAAATTTCCACCACCAAATATTATTGTATAATAACCATTTGCAGCGTACGTTTCGGGAAATAATTTATTTCGAGCACATACATAATTACATGAAATTGGGAAAAACTTGTATGGAAGGAACGATACACTAAGGAGGAATATATTATGAGAATTTTACTTTCAGTTTTATTAGCACTTATGCTAGTACCTGCGCTAACAGGTTGTACTGCACCAAAAAAGGAAACTCCAACTTCTGATAAGAAAACAACGGACGAAGCTAAAAATGAAGCACCTCAAGATTTAAAACTTAACTTTAACGAATTTCACTTAAATGCAGACTACCAAGATACGAAGAAAGATTATGAAGCGGAGTACAAAAGTAAAGGTGCAGACAAAAAGATGGAAGGAAAGATTGAGGATCACAAGACAGATGTAAAGCTAACGAGTGACAAAGCTATTGCCAAACTAAGTCCACTTCTACAAAAGTTAACATTTGATAAAAATACACCTGATCAAGAAGTAATTGATCAAGTGGTAGACGTATTCCAACTTGATAAAGACTACCAAAAATTCGACTTAGAAGTTGTGTTCTCAGATGGAACGAAGAAAGAGTATAAGAAGGAAGTAAAATAAAGAAGTAGGCAAATGCCTACTTCTTTATTTTTTGCTTACTTTTTCGCATGTCGTAAGCTTGGCTCAGAACTAATCATATACTCTAAACCAGATACGGATAATTTTTGCAAATAAGAATCTGTCGGGAACATAATCGGAATTAAAGGATATTCTGTAAACATAATATCTTCTTCTTTCATACCTTCTTCTAACAACGCTTTTGCAGCAGTTGGATTATATTTAAAGGAATTCTCTTTTTTATTTTATACTAAGGCAAAGGACAAATAGAATGCTCTCTATGTAGAAAGGAGAGCTACGATGGATCCATTACTTATGGCAGTTATAGGATTACCATTAACAATCGTAATATTAGTTATCATAGGCTTCTATAAATTATTTATAAAAAAGAAAAATATAACTTCCTTTTATACTCCATTCGATAACATTACTGGGCAAACAATTTCAGAATTTCATGAAGAGCAAAAAGTCTTAGTAGCTGAAGATGAAGATGAAGACGGGGACGGGGACGGGAAAAAGAAAAAATAACCTTGCGCATTGCAAGGTTATTTTTGTGCTTCTTTTTGAAAGCGTTTATAGTACGTTGAAGCTGTTGAAAAATGAACTTCTATATCACGAATTAACGCCGAATCTTCATCTTTCGCTAATTTCTCTAACTTTTTCATTGCTTGTTCTGTCTCATTTAAGAAGCCAACATATAGCTCATGTTCTTGTTCTTTTGACTTCGGTACACGAATTTCTTTGCGTATATGATCGATATCCGTTAACATACTCGTGGTTACTTTCTGTACATCTTCTTTAAACTTAGGATATACTAGTGCCTTGCCCCCTTTTTCCTTCGCTTCTTCCCATAATTTTACCGCTTCATTTAACTCTTTGTTCATTTTCTCATCATACTTATTATGCAGATCACGATATACTCTCATATCTTCTTTCTGCTCTGCCGATTGTTCTACTTTTTCTTTCGGTTCTTTTGTATCCTTATTTCCATTACACCCTGCTAAAAGAAGCATTCCTCCAAGCAAGACAATACTCCACACTTTCTTCATCTCTTACTCTCCTTTTGTCTACATCTACTACTTATCTCCACTTGCTATTATAACGAGAACCATTCAAACTTTACACTTATGACCGTACTTTTATACACATATCACCATTTTTGTCACAGTATCGTCACTTTATACGCCCAGAATCTTCACAGCTCTTCTTCTGCACCTTACAAAACTGTAAGCACACATCTGGAACATAGCATGCTAGACTTACATATGAATGAAGCATCCCTACCTAAGGTTGCATTATCCATTTATTTAGAAAAAAGGAGACTAATAATATATATGTACAACAAAATGATGTTTATGGAAGAAGAACTTTCCGTTCTTATTCGTAAAAGATCACTCCATATCAAAAATACAGAAAGTCTTCGCCGCGTATTAAAGAAGAGAACCGCTCCACTTAGACTTGCCCGTTACTTAAAACAAGTGCATATAGACAAATACAACACCGCCCTAAACATATCTGATGAATCACTAACAATTGAAATCATCGGGCATGTCTATATCGGAAATTTTGCAGATATTTTAAAAGCTATTCCTCGTATACCAAAAATTGCTCCGATAATTGTAGAAAGAGCTTATAGAATTACGGACCATACAGATATTATTGACTGCGGTGAAAAAGAGGTTGATTCAAATCGATGGGTTTGGGATAAATTAGCTATTTTATACGATGCAATCATGAATAATATGTATGAGCTGCTCCAAGAAAATAACAAAAAGAGCTAATTACAAATAATAACTT